>NZ_JBHVER010000047.1:0-43831 GCF_042802195.1 Kitasatospora sp. NPDC057500
GCCCGGGGCGCATCGTGCGCCCCGGGCCCCTCCGGCGTTCCCGGGCCGCTCAGCACGCCTAGCTCGCCCGCCCCGCCCGCTCAGCGCAGCGACAGCACGACGGTCCTGAGGATCGCCGCCTTGGCCAGCCGTCCGGCCCGCCCGGTGAGCACGGCCGGCCGCATCGAGTCGTCGGGGTGGATGAACTGCAGCAGCCCGTCACGCCGCCCGAGGCTCAGGCACTGCACCACGTACCGGAAGGCGAACGGCTCGTCGGTGCGCCCGGTGAGCAGCTTGCCGAGGTACTGGCCCTGCGGCAGGGCGGTGGCGCAGCCCATCCGCAGGGTGCCGGTGCCGGGGACGGTGACCTCGGCGGCGTCGCCGATCACGTGGACCTCGGGGTGCGAGACCGACCGCAGGTGGTCGTCGACGACCGCCCGTCCGGCGGGGGTGACGGCGAGGCCGGCCTCGGCGGCCAGCGGGTGCGGCTCCAACGAGGCGGCCCAGACGACCAGGTCGGCGGGGATCCGGCCGGCGGCGGTGGTCAGGCCCTCGGCGTCGACGGCGGTGACCGGGCTGTGCTCGTGGATCCCGACGCCGAGGCCGCGCAGCACGCGGTGGACGTGGTCGTGGCCCTTGGCCGAGAACCAGCCGCCGACCTGGCCGGCGGCGACGATCCGCACGGTCCACCGGGGGTGGGCCTCGGCGAGTTCGGCGGCCAGCTCGATGCCGGTGGCGCCGCCGCCGATGACCGCGACGGTGCCGGGGCGCTCGGCGGTGCGCAGCCGCTCGGCGACCTCGGCGGCCCGCTCGACGGGGTGGGCGTGCTCGGCGGCGCCGGGGACGTCGTGCCAGGCGGTGCGGCTGCCGAGGGCGTAGACGAGGGTGTCGTAACCGAGGGTGTCGCCGTTGTCGAGGAGGACCTTGCGGCCGGCCAGGTCGAGTTCGGTGGCGCGGGCCTGGACGTGCCGCACGCCGCGTCCGCGCAGCACTTCGGTGATGGCGGGCCGCCGCACCGGGAGGCCGGCGCTGATCTCGTGCTGGCGGATGCGGTGGAGGATGCGGCTCTCGGGGGCGATCAGGGTCACCCGGCCGCGCTTGCCGGCCCGGGTCGCGGCGGCGAGGCCCGCGTAGCCGGCACCCAGTACGACGATCTGCTTCTCGGTCATGTCGTCCCGCTCCTTCGTGGCGCCGTCGGTGGCGTCCTCTCGCGGTGTCCCCGGGGTGGCCGGGGAGCGCCTGTCCGCGTGTTCGGAAGGGGGACGGCGGCGCCCGCGGGAATGTGACGGTGACCTGCGTCACACCTCCGGCGGGGTGGCGGGGGCGTTGAGGTGGGTGAGCTTCTCCGGGTTGACCACGGTGTACGCCTCGGTGATCCGGCCGTCGGCGACGGTGAAGGCCATCACCCCGCCGATCACGCCCGGCTGCGAGTACCAGATCAGGCCGGGTTCGCCGTTGACCAGGGCGAACTCCACGGAGGTGTCGGCCGTGACCCACTTGGACACCAGGCCGAGGACCAGCCGGGAGACCTTGACGGAGCCCAGCACCGGGCGGACGCCGGCGCTGACGACGCCGCCGCCGTCGGAGTGCCAGACGATGTCGGGGTCGAGGACGGCGAGCAGGCCCTCGATGTCGCCGCGGGCGCTGGCGGCGGCGAACGCCTCGACGGCCTGCCGGTGCTCGGCGGGGTCGGCGGTGGCCCGGCGTCCGCCGTCCTTGACCCGGCGGCGGGCGCGGGAGGCGAGCTGGCGGGTGGCGTCGGGGCTGCGGTCGAGGGAGGCGGCGATCTCGTCGAAGCCGACGGCGAAGACGTCGTGCAGGACGAAGGCGGCGCGTTCGGCGGGGGTGAGCTGTTCGAGGACGGCGAGCAGCGCGAGCGAGACGGATTCGCCGCGCTCGGCGAGGTCGGCGGGGGAGGCGGGGGCGTCCTGGTAGGAGAGGGACGGCTCGGGCAGCCATTCGCCGAAGTAGGACTCGCGGCGGGCCCGGGCGGAGCCGAGCTGGTCGTAGCAGAGGCGGGTGACGACGGTCGTGAGGTAGGCGCGGGGGTCGGCGACGGTGGCGCGGTCGGCGGCGCGCCAGCGCAGCCAGGCCTCCTGGAGGACGTCCTCGGCGTCGGTGAAGGAGCCGAGCATCCGGTAGGCGACGGAGCCGAGGTAACGCCGGTTCGCCTCGAAGGCGTCCTGCCCGGAGGCGTCCTGCCCGGTGGCGGCGGCACCGTCGGCGGCGGCACCAGTGGCGGCACCGGAGGCGGCGGCGGGCTCGGTGGCGGCGGTGGCCGACGGTTCGTCACTCACGGCCCTACCGTAGCGCCCGCCCCCGGGCCGGCGGCAGGGGCGGGCCCGGACGCGCGGGAGCCCGGGGCGGGCCGGCCGGGACCGTCCGCGCCCCGGGCTCCCGGGCGTCCGCGCGGCGCTACTCGACCTCGGCGACCGCCTCGGCGAACTGCGCCTTGTAGAGCCGGGCGTAGGCCCCGTCGGCGGCGATCAGCTCGTCGTGGCCGCCCTGTTCGACGATGGAGCCGTTCTCCATGACGAGGATCACGTCGGCGTCCCGGATGGTGGAGAGCCGGTGGGCGATGACGAAGCTGGTGCGCCCGGCGCGCAGCCGGGCCATGGCCCGCTGGATGAGCACCTCGGTGCGGGTGTCGACGGAGCTGGTGGCCTCGTCGAGGACGAGGATCGAGGGCTGCGCGAGGAAGGCGCGGGCGATGGTGATGAGCTGCTTCTCGCCGGCGCTGACGCCGGTGCCCTCGTCGTCGATGACGGTGTCGTAGCCCTCGGGCAGGGTGCGCACGAAGCGGTCGACGTGGGCGGCCCGGGCGGCCTCGACGACCTGGTCGCGGGTGGCGCCCGCCCGTCGCCCGCCACCACCCTCGGCCGAGTCGCTGCGCTCCACACCTCCTTCCGCGCCGTAGGCGATGTTGTCGGCGATGGTGCCGCCGAACAGCCAGGTGTCCTGGAGGACCATGCCGATGCCGGAGCGCAGTTCCTCGCGGGACATGGCGGCGATGTCGACGCCGTCGAGGGTGATCCGGCCGGAGCTGACCTCGTAGAACCGCATCAGCAGGTTGACCATGGTGGTCTTGCCGGCACCGGTGGGGCCGACGATGGCGACGGTCTGGCCGGGTTCGACCTTGAGCGAGAGGTCCTCGATGAGCGGCTTGCCCGGGTCGTAGCGGAAGGCGACGTCCTGGAAGACGACCCGGCCGCGCAGCACGTCGGGGCGTTCCGGCATGGCGGGTTCGGGGGTCTGCTCGGGGGCGTCGAGGAGTTCGAAGACGCGTTCGGCGGAGGCGACGCCGGACTGCACCAGGTTGGCCATGCTGGCGACCTGGGTGAGCGGCTGGCTGAACTGGCGGGAGTACTGGATGAACGCCTGGACGTCGCCGATGGACAGCGCGCCGGAGGCCACCCGCAGGCCTCCGACGACGGCGATCAGCACGTACTGGAGGTTGCCGATCAGCATCATCGCGGGCTGGATGATGCCGGAGATGAACTGGGCCTTGAAGCTGGAGGCGCAGAGGGCCTCGTTGTGCTCGCGGAAGGTCTCGGCGGACTCCTTCTGCCGGCCGAAGACCTTGACCAGGGTGTGGCCGGTGTACATCTCCTCGATGTGCGCGTTGAGCTGCCCGGTGGACTTCCACTGCTGGACGAACTGCGGCTGGGCGCGCTTGCCGACGCGGGTGGCGACGACGACGGACAGCGGGACGGCGATCAGCGCGATGAGGGCGAGCAGCCAGGAGATCCAGAACATCATGGCGAGCACGCCGACGACGGTGAGCAGCGAGTTGACCACCTGGCCCATGGTCTGCTGCATGGTCTGGCTGATGTTGTCGATGTCGTTGGTGACCCGGCTGAGGATCTCGCCGCGGGGCTGCTTGTCGAAGTAGCTGAGCGGCAGCCTGGCGAGTTTGGCCTCGGCGTCCTGGCGCAGCCGGTAGCCGGCGCGCTGGATGGCGCGGGCGGCGAGGCGGCCCTGGACGACGCCGAAGACGGCGGAGGCGACGTAGACGGCGAGGACCCAGAGCAGGACGTCGCCGATGGCGCCGAAGTCCATGCCCTGGCCGGGGGTGAAGTCGACGGAGGAGAGCAGGTTGGCGAGGTCGTCGTCGCCGCGGGCGCGCATGGAGTCGACGATCTGCTGCTTGGAGGCGTCGGCGGGGAAGCGGCCGCTGATGACGCCGGCGAAGATCAGGTCGGTGGCGTGGCCGAGGATCTTGGGGCCGATGATGGCGGCGCCGATGCTGAGGGTGCCGAGGGCGAGCACGCCGGCGATGAGGGCGCGTTCGGGGCGGAGGAGTTTCAGCAGCCGTTTGCCGGAGCCCTTGAAGTCCATGGACTTCTCGGCGCCCTGGCCGCCCATGAAGCGGCCGGGGCCGGCGGGGCCGCGGCGGGCGGCGGCGGCCTGGGAGTCGCCGGCCGCGCCGGGGCCGCCCGGGCGTCCGCCGGGCGCCTTGCCGGCGTCGGGGCCGGGCTCGCCGGGGACGGGCGCGGTCTTCCCGAGGTCGGGGCCGGGCGCGGGCTTGTCGGGGCTGGTCACGCCGCCTCCTGCTCGGTGAGCTGGGAGAGCACGATCTCCCGGTACGTCGGATTGCCGGCCATGAGCTCGCCGTGGGTGCCGCTGCCGACGACGGCGCCCTCGTCCAGGACGATGATCCGGTCGGCGTCGCGGATGGTGGAGACGCGCTGGGCGACGATCACCACGGTGGCGTCGGAGGTCTCGCGGGCGAGCGCCTTGCGCAGCTTGGCGTCGGTGGCGTAGTCGAGCGCGGAGAAGGAGTCGTCGAAGAGGTAGACGTCGGGCCGGCGCACCAGGGTGCGGGCGATGGCCAGGCGCTGGCGCTGGCCGCCGGAGACGTTGCCGCCGCCCTGGGCGATGGGCGCGTCCAGGCCTTCGGGGAGCTGTTCGACGAACTCCCTGGCCTGGGCGATCTCCAGGGCGTGCCAGAGTTCCTCGTCGGTGGCGTCGGGCCGGCCGTAGCGCAGGTTGCTGGCGACGGTGCCGGAGAACAGGTAGGGCTTCTGCGGGACGAGTCCGACGCTGTCGGACAGCGTGGTGGGTTCGAGTTCGCGGACGTCGACGCCGCCGAGCAGGACCTGGCCGGAGGTGGCGTCGAAGAGCCGGGGGACGAGGCCGAGCAGGGTGGACTTGCCGCTGCCGGTGGAGCCGATGACGGCGGTGGTCTCGCCGGGCCGGGCGGTGATGCCGATGCCGTGCAGCACGCTCGCCTCGGCGCCGGGGTAGCGGAAGTCGACGTTGCGCAGTTCGAGGTGGCCGCGGCGCAGCACCTCGGTGACGGGGGCGGCGGGCGGCACGACGCTGGAGCGGGTGTCGAGCACTTCCTGGATGCGTTCGGCGCAGACCTCGGCGCGCGGCACCATCATGAACATGAAGGTGGCCATCATGACGCTCATCAGGATCTGCAGCAGGTAGGAGAGGAAGGCGGTGAGGGCGCCGATCTCCATCTCGCCGCTGTTGATCCGGTAGGCGCCGAACCACAGGACGGCGACGCTGGAGACGTTGACGACGAGCATGACGCCGGGGAACAGGTAGGCCATCAGCTTGCCGACCTGGAGCGAGACGCCGGTGAGGTCCTCGTTGGCGTCGGCGAACCGGTTCTGCTCGTGGTCGTCCTTGACGAAGGCGCGGATGACCCGGATGCCGGTGATCTGCTCGCGCAGCACCCGGTTCACGGTGTCGATCCGCTCCTGCATGCTGCGGAAGCGCGGGCGCAGCTGGCGGACCAGGACGGTGACGACGACGCCGAGGGTGGGGACGACGGCGAGCAGCAGCCCGGAGAGCGGCACGTCCTGGTTGAGGGCCATGATGATGCCGCCGACGCACATGATCGGCGCGGCGACCATCAGGTTGAAGGACATCAGGACCAGCATCTGGACCTGCTGGACGTCGTTGGTGGTGCGGGTGATCAGGGAGGGCGCGCCGAACTGGCCGACCTCGCGGGCGGAGAAGCCCTGGACGCGGTCGAAGACGGCGGCCCGGACGTCGCGGCCGACGGCCATGGCGGTGCGCGCGCCGTAGTAGACGGCGCTGATCGAGCAGAGGGTCTGCAGGAGGGTGACGCCGATCATCACCGCGCCCACGCGCAGGATGTAGCCGGTGTCCCCCTTGATCACTCCGCTGTCGATGATGTCGGCGTTGAGCGTGGGCAGGTAGAGCAGCCCGAGGGTGGACACCAGCTGGAGGAGCACCAGCAGGGTGATCGGTCGGGTGTAGGGGCGCAGGTACGCCCTGAGCAGTCTGATCAGCACTGGCTCACTCTTGTCGTCGGCGGCGGCTTTGGCATCCCAATTCTCGTGGTTCGGGAGGCCGGTACAGGAGATTCCGGGCAAGCGAGCCGGATCTTTGTCCAGCCCTTTGCCGAACGTTCCGGGGGTCGTGCTCGTGCCGTGCACCGGCGGCGCGGGAGGGTGCCGGCTCGGCCCGCCCTCTTACGGAATGACCGGTTTCCCCCTAGGCTGCTGGCAGCCCTCTTGTTACTCGCCGGTACCGAGTCCGGTTGCCAGGGGGCCGGCGGCCGCCCCCACGGACGTCACATCATTCAGACGGCCACCCGCCCCCGGAGGTCCTCGTTGAGTTCCGCGCAGTCCCTGATCGACTCCGGCCGTACCGACATCGTGGCCGGGCGCCCCGCCTCCGTCGCCCACCTGTTCCAGGAGCGGGTCGCGCTGACCCCCGGCGGTGAGGCCTACCGCCACCCCGTCCCGGTGGACGAGCACGCGGCGGACAGCACGCCGGGCGCCGAGCAGTGGCGTTCGCTGACCTGGGCGCAGACCGCGGCCCGGGTGTACGCGGTGGCGGCCGGTCTGCTGTCACTGGGCATCGAGGCGGAGGACCGGGTGGCGCTGGCCTCCTCCACCCGGCTGGAGTGGATCCTCGCCGACCTCGGCAACATGTGCGCGGGCGCGGCCACCACGGCCGTCTACCCGAGCACCAACGCCGACGAGACGGCGTTCATCCTCTCCGACTCCGGCTCCCGGGCGCTGTTCGCCGAGAACGCCGCCCAGTTGGAGAAGGTGGTCGCCGAGCTGGACCGGCTGCCCGGGCTGGAGACGGTGGTCCTGTTCGACGCGCCGGACGGGCCCCCGGCGGCCGGCCGGCTGAAGGTGATCACCCTCGCCGAGCTGGAGCGGCTGGGCGCCGAGCACCTGGCCGCGCACCCGGACGCGGTGGAGAAGGCGATCGCCGCGCTCGACAAGGAGCAGCTGGCCACCCTCATCTACACCTCCGGCACCACCGGCCGCCCCAAGGGCGTGCGCCTGGTGCACGACTGCTGGGCCTACGAGGGGCGGGCGCAGGAGGCGAGCGGGCTGCTGGCCGCCGACGACGTGCAGTTCATGTGGCTGCCGCTGTCGCACGTGTTCGGCAAGACGCTGATCTCGGGGCAGATCGCGACCGGGCACGTGATGGCGCTGGACGGCCGGGTGGAGCGGATCATCCACAACCTGCCGGTGATCCGGCCCACCATCATGGCCTCGGCGCCGCGGATCTTCGAGAAGGTCTACAACGGCATCGCCGGCAAGGCCAGGGCGGAGGGCGGCGCCAAGTACAAGATCTTCCTGTGGGCGGCGCGCACCGCCCGCGACTACGCCCGCACGGTCCAGGACAACCGGGTGGCGACCGGGGTGGACGGCGCCCCGGCGGTGCTGCGGATGAAGCACGCGCTCGCCGACAAGCTGGTGTACGCCAGGATCCGGGCGGCCTTCGGCGGGCGGCTGCGCGGGGCGGTGTCCGGCAGCGCCGCACTGGCCCCGGAGATCGGCTACTTCTTCGTCGGCGCCGGGGTGCCGATCCTGGAGGGCTACGGGCTGTCCGAGACCAGCGCCGGCTCCAGCGTCAACCGGGCCGAGGACATCCGGGTGGGCACGGTGGGCCGCCCGCTGCCGGGCACCGAGGTGCGGATCGCCGAGGACGGCGAGATCCTGCTGCGCGGCCCGGGCGTGATGCGCGGCTACCACAACCTTCCGGAGAAGACCGCCGAGGTGCTGGAGGCGGACGGCTGGTTCCACACCGAGGACATCGGCGAGCTGTCCCCGGACGGCTTCCTGAAGATCACCGACCGCAAGAAGGACCTGTTCAAGACCTCCGGCGGCAAGTACGTCGCGCCGAGCGAGGTGGAGGGCAAGTTCAAGGCGGCCTGCCCGTTCGTCAGCAACGTCCTGGTGATCGGCAACGGCCGCAACTACTGCACCGCGCTGATCGGCCTGGACGAGGCGGTGATCATGCCCTGGGCCGCCGAGAACGGCCTCGCCGGCAAGGACTACGCCGAGGTGGTCGCCGACCCGCGGACCCGTGAGCTGATCGACGGCTTCGTGCGGCGGCTCAACGGCCGGCTCCAGCGCTGGCAGACGATCAAGAAGTTCCACCTGCTGCCGCGCGACCTGGACGTCGAGCACGGCGAGCTCACCCCGAGCCTGAAGATCAAGCGCCCGGTGGTGGAGCGGACCTACGCGGAGGCGGTCACCGCGATGTACGCGGGTGCCAACGAGGACTGAGAGGCCCGCCCGTCCCGTACGGCCGGGGGGACCACCCCGGCCGTACGGGACAATGGGGTCATGCCCTCCGCACTTCCCGACGGCGAACCGGTGCCGTCCGACGGTTCCCTGCCCGCGCACGCCCTCGACGGGCTGGGTTCCCGGCCGCTCGGCTTCTACCTGCACGTGCCCTACTGCGCGAGCCGCTGCGGCTACTGCGACTTCAACACCTACACCGCCACCGAGCTGCGCTCCTCGGGCACCGTCGCCTCCCAGGAGACGTACGCGGACAACGTGGTCGCCGAGGTCCGGCTCGCCCGCCGGGTCCTCGGCGCGGACGCGCCGCCGGTGCGCACCGTCTTCCTGGGCGGCGGCACCCCGACCCTGCTGCCGGCCCGCGACCTGGTGCGGATGCTCGCCGCGATCCGCGACGAGTTCGGGCTCGCCGACGGCGCCGAGGTGACCACCGAGGCCAACCCGGAGTCCGTCGACCCCGCGTACCTGGCGGAACTGCGCGAGGGCGGCTACAACCGGATCTCCTTCGGCATGCAGTCCGCCCGCCCGCACGTGCTGCAGCTGCTCGACCGCCACCACACCCCCGGGCGCCCCGAGGCCTGCGTCGCCGAGGCCCGCGCGGCCGGCTTCGAGCACGTCAACCTCGACCTCATCTACGGCACCCCCGGCGAGTCCGACGACGACTGGCGGGCCTCCCTGGACGCGGCGATCGGCGCCGGCCCCGACCACGTCTCCGCCTACTCGCTGATCGTCGAGGAGGGCACCCGGCTGGCCGCCCGGGTCGGGCGCGGCGAACTGCCGATGATCGACGACGACGTGCACGCCGACCGCTACCTGATCGCCGAGGAGGCGCTGAGCGCCGCCGGCTACTCCTGGTACGAGGTCTCCAACTGGTCCACCACCCCCGAGGGCCGCTGCCGCCACAACGAGCTGTACTGGACCGGCGGCGACTGGTGGGGCGCCGGCCCCGGCGCGCACAGCCACGTCGGCGGCGTGCGCTGGTGGAACGCCAAGCACCCGGCCGCCTACGCCCGCGCCCTCGCCGAGCACCGCACCCCCGCCCAGGGCCGCGAGCGCCTCACCGCCGAGGACCGCCGGGTCGAGCGGATCCTGCTGGAACTGCGTCTCGCCGACGGCGTCCCCCTCGACCTCCTCACCCCCGCCGGCCGCACCGCCGCCGCCCGCGCCCTCGCCGACGGCCTCCTCGCCCCCGCCCACTACGACCACGGCCGCGCCGCCCTCACCCTCCAGGGCCGCCTGCTGGCCGACGCGGTGGTGCGTGACCTGGTGGACTGAGTGTCGTTAACGTGGTGTCAGCCGTCGGAGGGAGCGCGCACATGACCGCCATCGATGACCGGATGACTGGGATCTTCGAGAACCTGGAGGTCCCTGAAGGCTTCAAGGCCGAGCTCATCAGGGGGGAAATCGTGATGATGGCGGGGCCGGACCTGGCCCACAACCTCATCGTCGAGGCGATCGTCGACCAGATCCCGCGCGGTCGCTGGCACCGGCTCCAGACGCAGGACGTCGCCTTCCCCGCCGACGCCAGCGAGCCGCAGCCGGATCTGGTGGTGATCGAGCGGGGAGCCGTCGAGGGGCCCGGGCGGCTGGTGCCGGCGCCGGCCGTGACGCTGGTGGTCGAGGTCGTATCGAAGACCAGCGTGCTGCGCGACTACCGAACCAAGCGGGAGCTGTACGCCGAGGGCGCGGTTCCCGTCTACCTGATCATCGATCCGATCAAGGGCCTCTGCGTGCTGCTGACCGAGCCGACCCCGGCGGGGGCCTCGGGGCTGCCGGACTACGCGGCCGAGCGGACCACCAAGTTCGGCGAGCCGGTGCCGTTGGACCTGCTGGGTGTCGTTCTCGACACCTCGGAGTTCCGGACCTACTCCTGACCCGGGAGGGTGACGAAGTCGATCAGCTCCTCGACGCGGCCCAGCAGCTCGGGCTCCAGGTCCTTGTAGGAGTTCACCGTGGACAGGATGCGCTTCCACGCGGCCGGGGTGTCCTCGGGCCAGCCGAGGCGGCGGCAGGTGCCGAGCTTGAAGTCCTCGCCGCGGGGGACGGCGGGCCAGGCGGGGATGCCGACGGAGGAGGGCTTCACGGCCTGCCAGACGTCGATGTAGGGGTGGCCGACGACCAGCACGTGCGGGCCGGTGACCCGGGCGGCGATGCGGTGCTCCTTGGTGCCCGGGAGCAGGTGGTCGACCAGGACGCCGAGGCGGCGGCCCGGGCCGGGGGCGAAGTCCGCGACGATCGCGGGCAGGTCGTCGACGCCCTCCAGGTACTCGACGACCACGCCCTCGATCCGCAGGTCGTCGCCCCAGACCCGCTCCACCAGTTCGGCGTCGTGCCGGCCCTCGACGTAGATCCGCGACTCGCGGGCCACCCGGGCGCGGGCGCCGGGGACGGCGACCGAGCCGGAGGCGGTGCGCCCCGGGGTGCGGGCGGGCGCCGGTCCGGCCGGCCGGACCAGGGTGACCGTCCGGCCCTCCAGCAGGAAGCCGCGCGGCACCATCGGGAAGACCCGGTGCTTGCCGAACCGGTCCTCCAGGGTGACGGTGAGGCCCTCGGCGGTCTTCTCGCAGCGCACCACCGCCCCGCAGAAGCCGCTCGCCGCCTCCTCGACCACCAGGTCCCGCTCGGCGGGCACCTCCGGCGCGGGGGCCTGCTTCTTCCACGGCGGGGTCAGGTCGGGTCCGTACTGGCGGCTGCGCATTCCACGCAGTCTACGAGGCGTCAGCCGAGGTAGTACGAGGTGTTGACCGCCAGGACCTCGGCGAGTCGCCCGCGCAGGGCGGCGGCGTGGCGCAGCGCCACCGGCTCGGCGCCCGGGACCGGGCGCACCCCGCGGTCGGCGAGCAGGTACACCACCCGCAGGGTGCGCAGGGTGTTGGAGACGGTCGCGGGGACGACGCCGGGCTTGCGGCGGCCGGTGGCGGCGATCGGGTCGAGCCAGGCCAGCGCCTGCCGCTCGGTCAGCTCGGGGCGGGTGAGGACCTGGCCGACGGCGCGGCCGAGGCGGTCGTCCTCCATGGCGTCCAGGACGTGGTCGGTGGGGGCGAGCAGCCGGGCCGTGGCCAGGTCCAGCAGGGGCGCCGGGTCGGCGACGAGCGGGCTGCGGCCGAGGGCGCCCAGCAGGTCGGCGCCGTGCGCGACGGCGTGCAGCCAGCCGAGTCCGGGGTCCCAGCCGCGCAGGTCGGTCTCGGTGGGGTACCAGTGGGCGAAGGCGGCCGACCAGGCGGGGCGGTACGCGCCGGCGTCGACGAGTTCGGCGAGGACCAGCGGGGCGAAGGTGCGGGCCTGGATCTCGGGGTCGGACAGCCGCTCGGCCATCTCGTCGCCGAGGGCCAGTCGCTGTCCGGGGGTGAGCAGGGGCACCCAGCGGCACAGCTGCTCGTAGGCGTGGGTGTCGCGGGTCCCGGGGTCGGGGGAGCGCATCGCGGCGCTCACGGCGGTGAGCAGTTCGGGGGTGGGTTCGGCGGTCTCGATCTCGGTCCAGTTGATCACGGCCGGACCCTAGGCGGCCCGGGTCGCCGCGGCCACCGGTTTTCACAGCCCCGGGGCGCCCCAGAGGGGGAACCAGCGCGACAGGTCGGGTTCGATGCGAAGATCGTTTTTGAGCATGTTCGCTACTTCGATCTCCAGGGGGTTGTCCCGCTTCTCTCCGCCGCCGGGCCGTATACACAGCGGGTAGAAGGTGCCGCGCTTGTACAGGTAGACCAGGGCCAGCGGGCGGCCTCCCGCGGTGTCCCGGAAGCCGACCAGCGAGCAGAGCAGCTGCGGCCCGAAGCCGTGCGCCTCCAGCTCGCTGTTGACCGCGTGCAGGTCGTTGACCAGTTCCGGCAGCTCCTCGGGGGCGTGCCGGGCGAGCAGCCAGGAGTAGCCGTAGTCGTCCCGGGACGCCTCGACGGGGACGCCGCCGCGCGCGGTGTCGGCGTCGAGCAGCGCCCGGACCTGGCGTTCGACCTCGTCGAAGGCCCCGCCCTCGACCGAGGCGAAGCAGACCGAGCCGAGCCCGGTGGGCCGGAAGCCCGTGCCGGCCTCCAGGGTCAGCGCGGCGGACGGCACCCCGAACAGCTGGTCGAGGTCGGGTCTGACGGGCTTGCTGCGGCCGAACAGCGCGTCCAGGATTCCCACGGCGGTCCTTCCGGTGGCGGTGGTGGCAGGGTCAACGGGTCAACGGGTCAGCGGGTCACGGGTCACCGGCCGAGCCGGGTGGAGATCTTCGCGAGCTGCGCCAGCCGCTGCTCCAGGCTCGGGTGGGTGGAGAACAGCTGGGCGGCGGCCTCCCGGGCGCTCAGCGCGGGGGCGAAGTAGAAGGCGTTGTAGGCCTGCGCCCGGCGCAGGTCCTTGGTCGGGATGGCGGCGATCTGGCCGGTCACCTTGGTGAGCGCCGAGGCGAGCGCGCTGGGGCGGCCGGTGAGCTGGGCGGCGGCCCGGTCGGCGGCCAGCTCCCGGTAGCGGGAGAGCAGCCGGGTCAGCAGGAAGCTGATCGCGTAGACGGCGATCGACACCAGCGGGATCACCAGCGCGGCGATCGCGGCGTTGGAGTCGTTGCTGTTGCGCCCGCCGCCCATGAAGCCCCCGTACATGGCGATCCGGGTCATCGCGCCGGCCAGCACGCCGAGGAAGCCGGCCACCGTCATCACGGCGACGTCCCGGTGGGCGACGTGCGACAGCTCGTGCGCGAGCACGCCCTCCAGCTCCTCCGGCTCCAGCCGGCGCAGCAGCCCGGTGGTGACGCAGACCACCGCGTTGCGGGGGTTGCGGCCGGTGGCGAAGGCGTTCGGCATGTCGTTGTCGGCGACGGCGACCCGGGGCTTGGGCATGTCGGCGAGCGCGCAGAGCCGGTCGACGGCGCCGTGCAGCTGCGGGTACTGCTCCGGGGTGACCCGGTGGGCGCCCATGGCCCGCTCGGTGATCCTGTCGCTGAACCAGAACTGGGCGACGAACAGGCCGCCGGAGATCAGGACGATGATCGGCCAGGCGCCGCGCAGCAGGGCGATCAGCAGCCCGGTGAAGCCGACGTACAGCAGTCCGATCAGGAACATCGTCCCCACCATCCGGCCGGTCAGGCCGCGGTCGGGGGCGAAACGGGTGTGCTGGCCCGGGGTCGACATCGCTGTTCCTCCGTTCGCCGTCCGCTTCCGATGCTGCCACCCGGGCGGGCACGCGGCATCACCCGCGTGCCGCGAACTGCGGGCAGGATCACCCCGGCAGGGCCGTTCCTGCCGTCGGACCCGGGCCTTACACTGGCAGGTACGGTGCTGGCACTCGGGTGTTCAGAGTGCCAAGGCCGGGGTCCTGCGGGGCCGGCCGGACAGCTCGAATGCGGACACATGCCACAACGGCGTGTCACAACGGACAACGCGTGAAGACGGAGGTGCGTGCCCCATGGCCGGTGAGGTCCGTCAGCTCGACGACCGCAAGCTCGCGGTGCTTCGCGCGATCGTCCAGGACTACGTGGGGACGGAGGAGCCGGTCGGCTCCAAGGCCCTGGTCGACCGGCACAACCTCGGGGTCTCCCCGGCCACCGTCCGCAACGACATGGCGGCGCTGGAGGAGGACGGCTACATCCACCAGCCGCACACCAGCGCCGGACGCATCCCCACCGACAAGGGCTACCGGCTGTTCGTCGACAAGCTGGCCGAGGTCAAGCCGATGAGCGCGCCCGAGCGGCGGGCGATCCGGCACTTCCTGGACGGCGCGGTGGACCTCGACGACGTGGTCGCCCGCACGGTGCGGCTGCTGGCCCAGCTGACCCGCCAGGTCGCGGTGGTGCAGTACCCCTCGCTGAGCCGCTCCACGGTGCGGCACATCGAGCTGGTCGCGCTGGCCCCGGCGAAGGTGATGCTGGTCCTGATCACCAACACCGGCCGGGTCGAGCAGCGGCTGGTGGACTGCCCGGGCACCGTCGGCGAGAGCTTGCTGGCGGACCTGCGGGCCCGGGTCAACGCACGGGCCGCGGGCCAGCGGCTCCCGGAGGTCCCGGGGCTGCTGGAGGAACTGCCCGCGCTGTTCGAGGCGGCCGACCGGCCGACCGTGTCGACGGTGCTGGCGACGCTCTTCGAGACGCTCGCCGAGCAGAGCGAGGAGCGGATCATGCTGGCCGGCACGGCCAACCTGACCCGCTTCGGCCACGACTTCCCGCTGACCATCCAGCCGGTGCTGGAAGCACTGGAGGAGCAGGTCGTCCTGCTCCGCCTCCTGGGTGAGACCGCGGACGCCGGGATGACGGTCCGGATCGGGCGGGAGAACGCCTACGAGGGCCTGAATTCCACGTCGGTCGTCTCGGTCGGTTACGGTTCGGGCGACGAAAGCGTGGCCAAACTGGGTGTGATCGGTCCGACCCGGATGGACTACCCGGGCACAATGGGGGCGGTGCGAGCGGTGGCACGGTACGTGGGCCAGATCCTGGCCGAGTCGTAGGAACGAGCCCGCCGGAATCCGGCGGTGCCCGAAGTCGCAAGCACACTTACAGGCGGAACAAGCGGAGCATTTGGTGGCCACGGACTACTACGCGGTACTCGGCGTCCGACGGGATGCGGGGCAGGACGAGATCAAGAAGGCGTTCCGGCGCCTGGCACGCGAACTGCACCCGGACGTCAACCCGGACCCGAAGACGCAGGAGCGGTTCAAGGAGATCAACGCCGCCTACGAGGTGCTCTCCGACCCGCAGAAGCGCCAGGTCTACGACCTCGGCGGCGACCCGCTCTCGCCGAACGGCGGGGGCGGCGGGGCGGGCGGCTTCGGCGCGGGCGCGGCCGGCTTCGGCTTCTCCGACATCATGGACGCCTTCTTCGGCGCCGCCTCCGGCCAGCGCGGCCCGCGCTCGCGGACCCGGCGCGGCCAGGACGCCATGATCCGCCTGGAGATCACCCTGGAGGAGGCCGCGTTCGGCACCACCAAGGAGCTCCAGGTCGACACGGCCGTCACCTGCACCACCTGCAGCGGAGAGGGCGCCGCGCCCGGCACCTCCGCGCAGACCTGCGACATGTGCCGCGGCAAGGGCGAGGTCTCCCAGGTCACCCGGTCCTTCCTGGGCCAGGTCATGACCTCCCGCCCCTGCCCGCAGTGCCAGGGCTTCGGCACCGTCGTGCCGACCCCGTGCCCGGAGTGCGCCGGCGACGGCCGGGTCCGCGCCCGCCGCACCCTGACCGTCAAGATCCCGGCCGGTGTCGACAACGGCACCCGCATCCAGCTGGCCGGCGAGGGCGAGGTCGGCCCCGGCGGCGGCCCGGCCGGCGACCTGTACGTCGAGATCGCCGAGACCACCCACGCGGTGTTCCAGCGGCGCGGCGACGACCTGCACTGCACCGTCACCATCCCGATGACGGCGGCCTCGCTCGGCACCCAGGTGCCGCTGCAGACCCTGGACGGGGTGGAGGAGGTCGACATCCGGCCCGGCACCCAGTCCGGCCAGTCCATCCCGCTGCACGGCCGGGGCATCACCCACCTGCGCGGCGGCGGCCGGGGCGACCTGATAGTGCACGTCGAGGTGCAGACGCCCACCAAGCTCGACGCCGAGCAGGAGGACCTGCTGCGCCGCCTGGCGGTGCTGCGCGGCGAGGAGCGGCCCTCCGGCCAGTTCGCGCCCGGGCAGCAGGGGCTGTTCTCCCGGCTGAAGGACGCCTTCAACGGCCGGTAGCCGTCCCGCGCGGGGGTGCCGAGGCTTCCTCGGCACCCCTTTCGCGTTCCCGTTCCCCTTCCCACCCCGGAGGTTCCCCGCATGACCGCGCCCGTGTTCGTCGCCGACACCGAGCGGATCGCCGCCGCCGCGCCCGGCGCCCTGGTGCTGCTGGACGGGCCGGAGGGCCGGCACGCGGCCGCCGTGAAGCGGCTGGAGCAGGGCGAGGCGGTCACCCTGACGGACGGCCTCGGCCTCGGCGTGGACGGCACCGTCGCGCGGGTGCTCGGCAAGGACGCGGTCGAGGTGGCGGTGGCGGCCGTGCGCGAGGAGCCGCAGCCGCAGCCGCGGATCGTCGTCGTCCAGGCGCTGCCCAAGGGCGACCGGGGCGAGCTGGCCGTGGAGACCATGACCGAGGTCGGCGTGGACGTGGTGATCCCCTGGGCGGCGTCGCGCTGCATCACCCAGTGGAAGGGCGAGCGCGGCGGCAAGGCGCTCGCCAAGTGGCGGGCCACCGCGCGGGAGGCCGGCAAGCAGTCCCGCCGGCTGCGCTTCCCCGTGGTCCGCGACGTGATGACCACCCGGCAGCTGGCCCCGGTGCTGATCGGCGCCGCGTTCGCGGCCGTGCTGCACGAGGAGGGCGCCGAGCCGCTGGCCGGCGCCGCGCTGCCGGACACCGGGGACCTGGTGCTGGTGGTCGGCCCGGAGGGCGGGGTCTCCCCGGAGGAGCTGGCCGCCTTCGCCGCGGACGGCGCGAAGCCGTACCGGCTCGGCCCCTCGGTGCTGCGCACCTCGACCGCCGGCGTGGCGGCCGGCGCGCTGCTGCTGGGCCGCACCGGCCGCTGGTCGTAGCACCGGTTCCCCGGCGGCGTCCCCCGCAGGGGGCCGTGGTCGGGAAAGTCCCGGCGCGCGGGGCGGCCCCGTGCCTAGGGTGACGGGTGTGAGCGAACCCGAGAGCACTCCCGTGGGCGCCTATCTGCGCCACCCGCACCTGCACGGTGACCTGATCACCTTCGTGGCCGAGAACGACGTGTGGCTCGCCCCGCTGGACGGCGGCCGGGCCTGGCGGCTGACGGCGGACCACGTCCCGGTCCGCCGCCCCCGGTTCTCCCCGGACGGCCGGTACGTCGCGTTCACCTCCACCCGCGACGGCGCCCCCGAGGTGCACCTCGCGCCGGTGGACGGCGGCCCGTCCCGCCGGCTCACCTACTGGGGCGACGACCAGACCCAGCTGCGCGGCTGGACGGCGGACGGCCGCCCGATCGCCACCACCGCCGCCGGGCAGGCCTCGCTGCGCCGCACCTGGGCCCACGCCGTGCCGCTGGACGGCGGCGAGCCGGTGCGGCTGCCGTACGGGCCGGTCGGCGGGCTGGCCTTCGAGCCGGGCGGCGACCGGGCGCTGCTGGTCTCCGCGTTCGGCGTGGAACCGGCTTGGTGGAAGCGGTACCGGGGCGGGCGGGCCGGGAAGCTGTGGATCGGCGCCGAGCGCTTCGAGCGCGTCCACGAGGAGCTGGCCGGCAACATCGAGTCGCCGCTGTGGGTGGGGGAGCGCATCGCCTTCCTCTCCGACCACGAGGGCGTCGGCGCGCTGTACTCCAGCCTCCCGGACGGCTCCGACCTGCGCCGCCACGGCACCTCCCCGGAGGGCTTCTACGCCCGCGACGCCGCCACCGACGGCACCCGGGTGGTCTGGCACAGCGCCGGGGAGGTGTGGCTGCTGGAGGACCTGGCCGGCGCCGAGCCGCGCCGCCTGGACGTCGGCCCGGCCGGTCCGCGCGCCGGCCGCCGCCCCCGCCCGGTCTCCGCCGCCCACTGGCTGGAGGGAGTCGCCCCGGACCGTACCGGCCGGGCCGGCGCGGTGGTGGTGCGCGGCACCGTGCACTGGCTGACCCACCGCGAGGGGCCGGCCCGGGTGCTGGACGAGACGCCGGGCGTGCGCGGCCGCCTCGCCCGGGTGGTGCCGGGCCCGGCGGGCGAGGACGCCGCCCAGGGCGTGGTCTGGGTGACCGACGCGGAGGGCGAGGACGCGATCGAGTACGCGCCCGCCGTGCTCGGCGCCGAGCGCCGCCGGCTGGCCGCGGGCCTCCTCGGGCGGGTCCGCACCCTGCTGGTGTCGCCGGACGGCAAGCAGTTGGCGGTCGGCTCGCACGACGGCCGGGTGCTGCTGGTCTCGCTGGCCGACGGGGCCGTGCACGAGCTGGCGCGCAGCGCCGACGGCGAGGTCAGCGGGCTGGCGTTCAGCCCCGACTCGGCGTGGCTCGCCTGGTCGCAGCCGGCCCTCGGGCCGTGGTCGCTGCGCCAGATCGTGCTGGCCAACCTGGCCACCAGGACGGTCTCCGAGGCGACCCCGCAGCGCTTCATCGACACCTCGCCGGCGTTCACCGCGGACGGCCGGCACCTGGCGTTCCTCTCGGTGCGCAACTTCGACCCGGTGTACGACTCGCACGTCTTCGACCTGTCGTTCCCCAACGGCTGCCGCCCGTACCTGATCACGCTGGCCGCCGACACGCCGTCCCCGTTCGGGCCGATCCGGGCCGGCCGGCCGGTCGGCGGCGAGGACGACGAGCCCCGCGGCAAGCGGACGGACGGCGAGGAGGGCGGGGCCGACGCGCCGCCGGTGACCCGGGTCGACCTGGACGGCATCGCCGACCGGATCGTGCCGTTCCCGGTGGAGGGCGGCCGGTTCGGCGCCCTGCGGGCCGCCAAGGACGGGGTGCTGTGGACGCGCGTCCCGCTGGTCGGCGAGCTGGGCGACGAGGCGGCCTCGCTGGAGGACGAGCGCCCGCGGCCCACCCTGGAGCGCTTCGACCTCCGCAAGCGCCGGGCCGAACAGCTGGTCGACGGCCTGGACGCGTTCGCGGTGAGCGGCGACGGCACCCGGCTGGCCGTACTGGACGAGGGCGAGCTGCGGATCCTGCCCGCCGGCCACAAGGCGTCCGGCGAGGACGAGGAGGCCGACGTCGACCTGGCCCGGCTGCGGGTGACCGTCGACCCGGCGGCCGAGTGGCGGCAGATGTACGACGAGAACGGCCGCCTGATGCGGGACAACTTCTGGCACCCGGACCTCGCCGGGGTGGACTGGGCCGGGGTGCTGGCCCGCTACCGCCCGCTGGTGGAGCGGCTCGGCTCGCACGACGACCTGGTGGACCTGCTCTGGGAGGTGCACGGCGAGCTGGGCACCTCGCACGCGTACGTGGTGCCGCCCGGGACGCACACCGAGGCGGCCCGCCGGCAGGGCCTGCTCGGCGCCGATCTGGTCAGGGACGGCGAGGCGTGGCGGATCGCCCGCATCCTGCCCGGCGAGTCCTCGGACCCCCGGGCGCACTCGCCGCTGGCCGCGCCCGGCGCGGCGATCCGCCCGGGGGACGCCGTGCTCGCGGTCAACGGCCGCCCGGTGGACCCGGTCACCGGCCCGGCGCCGCTGCTGGCGGGCACCGCCGGGCAGCCGGTGGAGCTGACCGTGGCCGGCAAGGACGGCACCGACCGGCGCCACCCGGTGATCGTGCCGCTCGCCGACGACGAGGCGCTGCGCTACCACGACTGGGTGGCCGGCCGGCGGGCCGCGGTGCGCGAGCTGTCCGGGGGCCGGCTCGGCTACCTGCACGTCCCCGACATGCAGACCACCGGCTGGGCGCAGATCCACCGCGACCTGCGCTCGGAGATGGCCAGGGAGGGCGTGATCGTCGACATCCGGGGCAACCGGGGCGGGCACACCTCGCAGCTGGTGGTCGAGAAGCTGTCCCGGCGGATCGTCGGCTGGGGCGTCGCCCGGGACATCGCCAACCCGTCGCCGTACCCCGAGGACGCCCCGCGCGGGCCGGTCGTCGCCCTGGCCGACGAGTACTCCGGCTCGGACGGCGACATCGTCAACGCGGCCATCCAGGCGCTGGGCATCGGCCCGGTGGTCGGCACCCGCACCTGGGGCGGGGTGATCGGCATCGACAGCCGGTACTCGCTGGTGGACGGGACCCTGGTGACCCAGCCGAAGTACGCGTTCTGGTCGGAGCGGGTCGGCTGGGGCCTGGAGAACCACGGCGTGGACCCGGACGTCGAGGTGCCGTTCCCGCCGCACGCCTGGGCGGCGGGGGAGGACCCCCAGCTCGCCGAGGGGGTCCGGCTGGCCCTGGAGGCGCTCGCCGAGCGTCCGGCGAAGACCCCGCCGGCGGTGCCGGGCCACCGGTAGCCGCGGGCGCGGCGGGAGGCCCGGCCGGGTCTCCCGCCGGTCCGGCCGGACCGGCCTCCCGCCGCGCGGAGGCTCGGCTAGCATGCCGCCGTACGTACCGACCCGATTCCGCGAGGAGACCCCGATGGCCGGCGAGCCGCAGTCCGACTGCCTGTTCTGCAAGATCGTGGCGGGCGAGATCCCGGCCACCGTGGTGCGCAAGACCGAGCGGGTGCTCGCCTTCCGCGACATCGCACCGAAGGCCCCGGTGCACGTCCTGGTCATCCCGCACGCCCACTACCCGAACGCCGCCGCGCTGGCCGCCGAGGAGCCGGAGATCGCGGGCGAGCTGCTCGCCGAGGCCGGCCGGGTCGCCGCCGACGAGGGCGTCGAGGACTACCGGCTGATCTTCAACACCGGCGCCGGCGCCGGCCAGACGGTCTTCCACGCCCACGTCCACGTGCTCGGCGGCAGGCCGATGACCGAGAGCATGGTCTGACGGGGGTGTCGCAGCGCGAACTCGTCGTCCTCGGCACCGCCAGCCAGGTGCCGACCCGGCACCGCAACCACAACGGCTACCTGCTGCGCTGGGACGGCGAGGGCCTGCTGTTCGACCCCGGCGAGGGCACCCAGCGCCAGATGCTGCGCGCCGGGGTCTCCGCCACCCAGCTCACCCGGATCGCCGTCACGCACTTCCACGGCGACCACAGCCTGGGCCTCGCCGGGGTGATCCAGCGGATCAACCTCGACCGCGTCCCGCACCCGGTGGACGTCTACTTCCCGGCCTCCGGCGAGGTGTACTTCGAGCGGCTGCGCCACGCCACCGCCTTCCACGAGACGGCCGTGCTGCGGCCCCGCCCGATCGAGGAGCCCGGCCCGCTGCCGGCGCCCGGCGCCCGCTTCGCGCTGGACGCCGTCCGGCTCTCGCACCCCGTCGAGTCCTTCGGCTACCGGCTGCGCGAGCCGGACGGCCGCCGGCTGGTGCCCGAAAGGCTGGCCGCCCTGGGCATCGGCGGGCCGGACGTCGGCCGGCTCCAGCGGACCGGCGCGATCGAGGCGGACGGCCGGCGGGTCACCCTGGACGAGGTCAGCGAGCCCCGGCCCGGCCAGCGGTTCGCCTTCGTCATGGACACCCGGCTCTGCGAGGGCGTGCACGAGCTCGCCGAGGGGGCCGACCTGCTGGTCGTCGAGGCGACCTTCACCGACGCCGACGCCCGGCTCGCCGAGGAGCACGGCCACCTCACCGCCGGCCAGGCCGGCAAGGCCGCCGCCGAGGCGGGCGCCCGCACCCTGGTGCTGACCCACTTCTCCCAGCGCTACCCGGACCCCGGCCAGCACCTGGCCGACGCACGCAAGCACTTCGACGGCCCGATCGTGCTTGCCGAGGACCTCGCCCGGGTACCAGTACCGCCCCGGCAGCGGTGACCAGCGGCGGACGGTCCGGAAAACCGCTCGCGCCACCCGGGCGGTCTGCCGCAGCATCGTCGGGTGCGGCCCCGCCGCCCGCCGCGTCGATCACGTACGCGGCGTACCCTGGTGCCCCGGGAGAGACCCAGCGGCACCACGAGACACGGATGGGATGAGGCAGGCCCCAGCGCCGACCTATGAGTGACACATCGCAGACCCGTACCAACGGACAGCCGCGCCCCGAGCCGGCCGACGACGGCCGCGTCAGCGCCCGGATCGTCATCCCCGAGAAGCATCCGATGGTCACCCTGCTCGGCGCCGCCGACTCGCTGCTGCGGGTGATCGAGCAGGGCTTCCCCGCCGCCGACATCCACGTCCGCGGCAACGAGGTGACCGCGACCGGCGCCCGCGCCGAGGTCGCCCTCGTCAAGCAGCTGTTCAGCGAGATGATGCTGGTGCTGCGCACCGGCCAACCCCTGACGGAGGACGCCGTGGAGCGCTCCATCGCCATGCTCCGCGGTGCCGCGGAGGACCCCGACAGCCCGGCGCCGTCGCAGGTGTTCACCGCGAACATCCTGTCCAACCGGGGCCGGACCATCCGTCCCAAGACCCTCAACCAGCAGCGCTACGTCGACGCGATCGACAAGCACACGATCGTCTTCGGCCTCGGCCCGGCCGGCACCGGCAAGACCTACCTGGCGATGGCCAAGGCCGTCCAGGCCCTCCAGGCCAAGGAGGTCAACCGGATCATCCTGACCCGCCCGGCCGTCGAGGCGGGGGAGCGGCTGGGCTTCCTGCCCGGCACCCTCTACGAGAAGATCGACCCGTACCTGCGCCCGCTGTACGACGCGCTGCACGACATGATGGACCCGGACTCCATCCCGCGCCTGATGGCCGCCGGGACCATCGAGGTCGCGCCGCTCGCCTACATGCGCGGCCGCACCCTCAACGACGCCTTCATCATCCTCGACGAGGCCCAGAACACCTCGCCCGAGCAGATGAAGATGTTCCTCACCCGCCTCGGGTTCAACTCCCGGGTGGTCGTCACCGGCGACACCAGCCAGATCGACCTCCCGGGCGGCACCCGCAGCGGCCTCAAGGTCGTCCAGGACATCCTGGCCGACGTGCCCGACATCCACTTCTCCGTCCTCACCAGCACCGACGTGGTCCGCCACAAGCTGGTCGGCCGGATCGTGGACGCGTACGAGCGCTGGGACGCCCGCCAGGAGGCCCAGGAGACCGACGAGCGCCGCCTCCCGGTCAAGCCCGCCCAGCGGCGCGGCTCGCGCGCACCCCGACAGTCCCATCGCACCGAAAGCTGAGTAACCAGCCCGTCATGTCGATCGACATCGCCAACGAGTCCGGTTGGGACGTCGACGAGGAGTCCGTCCTCGCCGTCGCCCGCTACGCACTGGACAAGATGCGGATCCACCCGCAGTCCGAACTGTCCGTGATCCTGGTGGACGGGGCTGCGATGGAGGAACTGCACATCCAGTGGATGGACCTCCCGGGCCCGACGGACGTGATGTCCTTCCCGATGGACGAGCTGCGCCCCGGCAAGGAGGGCGAGGAACTCCCGCAGGGCCTGCTCGGCGACATCGTGCTCTGCCCCGAGGTCGCCGAGCAGCAGGGCAAGGCGGCCCCGTCGAAGCACTCCATGGACGAGGAGCTCCAGCTGCTCACCGTGCACGGCGTGCTGCACGTGCTCGGCTACGACCACGAGGAGCCGGACGAGGAGGCCGAGATGTTCGGCCTCCAGAAGGCGATCCTCGACGGCTGGCGGGCCGAGCGGGGCCTCGGCGGCATCTCGCCGGCCCCCACCACCCACTGAGCACGGAGTCCGAACCCCTGTGAGTGGTGAGAGTACGAGTTTCATCCTCGGTGCCGTGCTGCTCGTCGTGCTCGGCTGGCTGGCCGCGTGCGCCGAGGCGGGCATCTCCCGGGTCTCCCGGTTCCGGGCGGAGGAGGCCGTGCGCTCCGGGCGCAAGGGCTCGGCCCGGCTGCTGGCGCTGGCCACCGACCCGATCCGCTACCTCAACCTGGCCACCCTGATCCGGGTCGCCAGCGAGATGGCGGCGGCGGTCCTGGTCACCGTGGTGTGCGTGCGCACCATCGACACGACCTGGCAGGCCGTGCTGCTGGCGTTCGGCGTGATGGTGCTGGTGTCCTTCGTGGCGGTGGGCGTCTCGCCGCGCACGATCGGCCGCCAGCACCCGCTCACCACCGCCACCGCGGCCTCCTTCGTGCTGCTGCCGCTGGCCCGGATCCTCGGCCCGATCCCGCGGCTGCTGATCCTGCTCGGCAACGCCCTGACCCCGGGCAAGGGCTACAAGGAGGGCCCGTTCGCCTCCGAGGCCGAGCTGCGGGCGCTGGTCGACCTGGCGGAGAAGAACGACGTCATCGAGGACGAGGAGCGCCGGATGGTGCACTCGGTCTTCGAGCTGGGCGACACCATCGTCCGCGAGGTGATGGTCCCGCGCACCGACCTGGTGATGATCGAGCGGCACAAGACCGTGCGGCAGGCGCTGACCCTGGCGCTGCGCTCGGGCTTCTCGCGGATCCCGGTGGTCGGCGACAACGAGGACGACGTGGTCGGCATCGTCTACCTCAAGGACCTGGTGCGCCGCACCCACATCAACCGGGACTCCGAGTCCGACGAGGTCGGGGCCGTGCTGCGCCCGGCGGTGTTCGTGCCGGACTCCAAGCCGGCCGCCGACCTGCTGCGCGAGATGCAGCAGATGCGCTCGCACGTGGCGATCGTGATCGACGAGTACGGCGGCACGGCCGGCCTGGTCACCATCGAGGACATCCTGGAGGAGATCGTCGGCGAGATCACCGACGAGTACGACCGGGAGATCCCGCCGGTGGAGGACCTCGGGGACGGCTCGTACCGGATCACCGCGCGGCTGCTGGTGGAGGACCTCGGCGAGCTGTTCGGGATCGAGCTGGAGGACGAGGACGTCGAGACGGTCGGCGGCCTGCTGGCCAAGAACCTCGGCCGGGTCCCGATCCCCGGCTCGTCCTGCGAGATCCCGCTGCCCGAGGAGGTCCCGGGCGGCCTGACCGCGATCCGGCTGACCGCCGAGAGCTCCGCCGGCCGCCGCAACCGGATCGGCTCCGTCGTCGCCGCCCCCGTGCCGGCCGGGGCCGGGGCGGCCCGGGAGGGCGGCGAGTAGCGTTCGGGGGGCTCCGGGGCGACGATGGGAGGCATGACGCACCAACTTCGCGCGGAGTACGGCCCGCAGGGGACGGCGGGCGGGGTGAAGGTCTGGCACGTCGTGCGGGAGAAGGACCCGGCGCTCGCGCTGTGCGGCCGGACCGTTCCCGCCGAGGCCGAGACCAGGCCGGAGCAGGAGTGGGGGACCGGCCTTCGGGGTTGCCAGCAGTGCGGCTCGCTGTACATGCACGAGGTGCCGCACATGCAGGGGAGCCACCCCTACAGCTAGCCAGGCGTTTCGACCACCTCGGAGGTCGCCATGAAGCTGCAAGACGAACTGCCCGTCGACCACAAACTCGTGCTGGTCTGGCGGATCGGGGCGGGGCTCGGCGGAATCTTCCTGATCGTGTTCGGCTGCCTGGGACTGGCCGACCACCCGGGCTTCCTGTCCACCGAGGGCGACGAGATCGCCGGGATGTCCACCAACGGCGCGCTGAGCATCCTGTCCATCGTGGTGGGCGGGATCCTGGTGCTCGGCGCGGTCGTCGGCGGGAACTTCGCCGCCAATCTGAACATGGCGGCCGGTGTGCTGTTCATCCTGTCCGGGTTCTACGGGCTGACGGTGCTCGAACGGCCGGACGCCAACATCCTGAACTTCGGCATCCACAACGTGATCTTCGCCTTCGCCTTCGGCGTGGTGATCACCGCGTTCGGGATGTACGGGCGGGTCAGCGGCCACCTGCCGCACGACAACCCGTACTGGCGCAAGCGGGTGGGGGAGGAAGCGGAACTGCCGACCGGTCCCAAGACCTTCGTGAAGGTGATGCGGCCCGGACCGCCCAACCCGATCGGGCACTGAGGACCCCGTCGGGCCTCGGCCGCCGGGGCCTATGCTCCTGGGCATGAGTGACATCGTCGAGCTGGACCCCGAAGACAAGAAGATCATCACCCTGGCCCGCTCCGCCCGCGCCCGCAACGGCGTCGCGGAGGGGGCCGCGGTGCGTGACGAGACCGGCCGCACCTACGTGGCCGGGACGGTCGCGTTGGAGTCGCTGCGGCTGAGCGCGGTGCAGACGGCGGTGGCGATGGCGGTGGCCAGCGGCGCGAAGTCGCTGGAGGCGGCGGCCGTGGTGACCGAGGCGGAGCAGCCCTCGGAGGCCGACCTGGCGGCGGTGCGGGACCTCGGCGGGGCGGGCACCCCGCTCCTGCTGGCCGGCCCGGACGGGACGCTGCGGGTCTCGGCCGAGGCCCGCTGAACGCAGGCCCGGCGCGGCCGGGACGAGGCCGGTGCCCGGGGTTCACGCCCCGGGCACCGGCGCGTTCCGGGCCCCTGGATCTGCCGGATAATCTCACCGGGGACGGGCGGGGAGACGCGCGGGGAGACGGCGCGGTGAGGGGGCTGGGCGATGGGGCCGTTCGCGTTCTTCGCGGGGCTGCTGCTGGGCGTGATGGGCATGGGCAAGTGGCAGGAGACCGGGTCGCCGTTCTGGCTCTGGGGCTCGGTCGCCTTCCTGCTGCTCGTCCTCGGCTGGGGCCTCGGCGCGGTGTTCGGCGGGAAGAAGTGAGGGCCCGGACGGGCGGTGTCCGCCCCGGCGGGGGTGATCAGGGAGAATGGAGCCCATGAATGCCCCTTCCTCCTCGTACCGCTCCGGCTTCGCGTGCTTCGTCGGCCGGCCCAACGCGGGCAAGTCGACCCTGACCAACGCTCTGGTGGGGACGAAGGTCGCGATCACCTCCGACCGCCCGCAGACCACCCGGCACACCGTCCGCGGCATCGTGCACCGCCCGGACGCCCAGCTGGTTCTGGTGGACACCCCCGGCCTGCACAAGCCGCGCACCCTGCTCGGCGAGCGCCTCAACGACCTGGTCCGCTCCACCTGGGCCGAGGTCGACGTGATCGGCTTCTGCCTGCCCGCCGACCAGAAGCTCGGCCCCGGCGACAAGTTCATCGCCAAGGAGCTCGCCGGGATCAAGAAGACCCCCAAGGTGGCCATCGTCACCAAGACCGACCTGGTCGACTCCAAGCGGCTGGCCGAGCAACTGATCGCCGTCCAGCAGCTCGGTGCCGAGCTGGGCATCGAGTGGGCCGAGATCATCCCGGTCTCCGCCGTCGGCGACAAGCAGGTCGAGCTGGTCGGCGAGCTGATCAGCAGGCTGCTGCCGGAGGGCGTGCCGCTCTACCCGGACGGCGACCTCACCGACGAGCCCGAGCAGATCATGGTGGCCGAGCTGATCCGCGAGGCCGCGCTGGAGGGCGTGCGCGACGAGCTGCCGCACTCGCTGGCCGTCGTGGTCGAGGAGATGCTGCCGCGCGAGGGCCGCCCGGCGGACCGGCCGCTGCTGGACATCCACGCCAACGTCTACATCGAGCGGCAGAGCCAGAAGGCGATCGTGATCGGGGCCAAGGGCGCCCGGCTCAAGCACGTCGGCACCACCGCCCGCAAGCACATCGAGGCGCTGCTCGGCACCCCGGTCTTCCTGGACCTGCACGTCAAGGTCGCCAAGGACTGGCAGCGCGACCCGAAGCAGCTGCGCAAGCTCGGGTTCTGACCGGCGGACCGGCGGGGAGGGGCGCGGCGTGGAGCTGCACACGCGTGAGTGGGGCACCGGTGACCGGGTCGCGCTGCTGGTCCACGGGATCATGTCCGACCACCGCAGCTGGCGGTCGGTCGGCCCGGCGCTCGCCGGGCGCGGCTACCGGGTGATCGCCGTCGACCTGCGCGGCCACGGCGCCAGCCCGCGCGGCGACGGCGGCACCGCGGTGGACCGCTACCGCCCCGAGCGGTTCGCCGACGACCTGGTGGACACCCTGCCGCGGGGCGCCGAGCTGGCCATCGGCCACTCGCTCGGCGCGCTGACCCTGCTGCATGCCGTCGAGCGGCTGCGCCCGGCCCGGGCGGTCTACTCGGACCCGGCCTGGAAGTTCGTCCAGCCGGGGCTCTTCGACCCGGCGGTCTTCGTCCAGTTCAAGCAGGCCACCCGGGCGCAGATCGCCGCGGTCAACCCGCGCTGGGAGGCCGGGGACGTGGAGGTCGAGCTGGCCACCCTGGCGCTCTGGGACCCGGACACCGCGCTGGCGCTCTCCGCGCTGCACGACCGGGCCGCGCTGCCCGGCGCCCCGGCGGTGCCCTCGCTGGTGCAGCTCGCCGACAACAGCTGGCTGATCGGGCCCGAGGACGCCGCGACCCTGCGCGGCCTCGGCTACGAGGTCCGTACGGTGCCCGGGGCCGGCCACACCATCCACCGCGAGGACCTCCCCGGCTTCCTGGCCTCCCTCGACGGCTGGCTGTGACCGCTACGCGCCTTCGCGAAGGACCAGGGAGACCAGCTCGCGCTGGGACTCGGTGAGCTTGGGGTCCGCGCAGTGCACCGTCCGCCCGTCGACGGTGATCTCGTAGTGGAAGCCGTCCGGTACCCCGTAGGAGGGCGTGCGCAGCCCGCCCGCGACGGCCTCGCGGGCGAGCGCGTGCACGTGCGGGGCGTCCACCCGCTCGGTGGTGTCGAGCTCAGCGCGGCGGACGTGTCCCGCGAGGCCGCCGGTCCGGGTCACCTGGATACGCATGGTGTCCATGGTGCTACCCAGCGATGGCGTCCGCCGGGGTTTTCCCGGACCTTGACTTAAGAGCGGCTCAAGTCGGGCTGATGCCGACCTTCGCCCAGGAGGCGGTCACCGTGTCGGCCACCTCCGGCTCCGGGTAGCGGGCCTTCGCGGCGGCCACGGTGGCCCGGGCGAAGGCGGTGAAGTCGGCGTCGGAGGGCAGCCGCCGGCCGGTCAGCGCGTCGTACCAGATCCGGCCGGCCCGCTCCCAGGCCGGCCCGCCGAGCGCGGTGGCGAGCAGGTAGAAGGCGTGGTTGGGGATGCCCGAGTTGATGTGCACCCCGCCGTTGTCCTGCGCGGTGCGCACGTAGTCGCGCATGTGGGCGGGTTGTGGGTCCTTGCCCAGCCGGGGGTCGTCGTAGGCGGTGCCGGGCGCCTTCATCGAGCGCAGCGCGACCCCCTGCACGCCGGGGGCGAGCAGTCCGGCGCCGATCAGCCAGTCCGCCGCGGCGGCGTCCTGGTGCAGCGCGTACTGCTTGACCAGCGAGCCGAAGACGTCGGAGACCGACTCGTTGAGCGCGCCGGGCTGGTTGCGGTACTCCAGGCCGGCGGTGAACTGGGTGACACCGTGGGCGAGTTCGTGGCCGATGACGTCGATGCAGGCGGTGAAGTCGCCGAACACCTCGCCGTCGCCGTCGCCGAACACCATGCGCCGGCCGTCCCAGAAGGCGTTGTCGTAGTCCCGTCCGTAGTGGACGGTGGCGTCCAGCCGCAGGCCCTGGTCGTCGATGGAGTGCCGCCCGTAGACGGCGGAGAGCAGCGTCCAGGTGGCGCCGAGTCCGTCGTAGGCGCGGTTGGCGGACTGGTCGGGCAGCGGGCCCTCGCCCTCCCGGCGGACGGTGCGGCCGGGCAGGCGTTCGCGGTGCCCGGCGTCGGAGATCACCCGCTCCAGGCGGTCGGCGGGGGCCCGGGCGGGCAGGGCGGCGGTGAGCCGGGCGGCCCGGTGCGCGGCGTCGAGGGAGAGCGAGCGGGCGGCGGGTTCATGACCGTCCTCGGCGAGGCGGTCCAGGACGTACGGCGGAACGATCGCGCAGAGCGTCGGTTCGGCTGTCATGTGGCCCAGAGTGAGGCATTGATGACGTGTTGTCACCGGCGCGGACCGGATTGCGCGCCGCCCGCCCGCTTCCGTGCGCCGTCTCAAGGAGTGGGAAGACCGGCGGGCCCGCTTCGGGGTCGCGCGGCGCTGGGTTAGGCTGGGCCGCATCATGCGCAACGGGCTGCTTCTTCTTAGCTGCCGCGTCGAGGGCCTGTAGTCCACCAGGGCCGGCTCCCTCGCCGCGGGGACTGTGCTGCGCGCTGAATTCGGGTGACCCCCTGGCGGGTCGCGAGCGGCAGCAGGCCGGCCGAGTCGGGTGAGGACACCGCCCCGACCAGCCCGCACCACGCATCACAGGAAGCCGAGACTCACCTCCATGACCGAGCAGAGCTCCGCCGCGCCCGTTCCCGCCGCCCGGGCCTTCGTCGACCGCCCCACCCCGATCACCGCCGACTCGGTGCGCCAGCGGCCGTCCGGCATGCGGCACGGCCGCTACCTGCCGTTCGGCACCGTCGACCTGCCGGACCGCACCTGGCCGTCGAAGGTCATCACCAAGGCGCCGCGCTGGCTCTCCACCGACCTGCGGGACGGCAACCAGGCGCTGATCGACCCGATGTCCCCGGCGCGCAAGCGCAAGATGTTCGACCTGCTGGTCGCGATGGGCTACAAGGAGATCGAGGTCGGCTTCCCCTCCTCCGGGGCCACCGACCACGCCTTCGTGCGCTCGCTGATCGAGGAGGGGGCGATCCCCGAGGACGTCACCATCTCGGTGCTGACCCAGGCGCGCGAGGAGCTGATCGAGAAGACGATCGAGTCGCTGGTCGGCGCGCCGCGCGCGACCGTCCACCTGTACAACGCGACCGCGCCGCTGTTCCGCCGGGTGGTGTTCCGCAACGACAGGGCGGCCACCAAGGCGATCGCCACCGAGGGCACCCGGCTGGTGATGGAGTACGCCGAGAAGCTGCTGGGCGACGACACCGTCTTCGGCTACCAGTACTCGCCGGAGATCTTCGTCGACACCGAGCTGGACTTCGCGCTGGAGGTCTGCGAGGCGGTCATGGACGTCTGGCAGCCGGGCGAGGGCCGCGAGATCATCCTGAACCTGCCGGCCACCATCGAGCGGGCCACCCCGAACGTCCAGGCCGACCAGTTCGAGTGGATGTCGCGCAACCTGTCGCGCCGCGAGTTCGTCTGCCTGTCGGTGCACCCGCACAACGACCGGGGCACCGCCGTCGCCTCCGCCGAGCTGGCCTACATGGCCGGCGCCGACCGGATCGAGGGCTGCCTGTTCGGGCAGGGCGAGCGGACCGGCAACGTCGACCTGGTGACCCTGGGGATGAACCTGTTCTCGCAGGGCGTCGACCCGCAGATCGACTTCTCCGACATCGACGAGGTGCGCCGCACCGCCGAGTACTGCAACCAGATGGAGGTGCACCCGCGCCACCCGTACGCCGGCGACCTGGTGTACACCTCCTTCTCCGGCTCGCACCAGGACGCCATCAAGAAGGGCTTCGACGTCCTGGAGGCGGACGCGGCCGCGGCGGGCGTGCCGGTCGAGGAGCACACCTGGGGCGTGCCGTACCTGCCGATCGACCCGAAGGACGTCGGCCGCACCTACGAGGCGGTCATCCGGGTCAACAGCCAGTCCGGCAAGGGCGGCGTGGCGTACGTGCTGAAGAACGACCACAAGCTGGACCTGCCGCGCCGGATGCAGATCGAGTTCTCCCGGATCATCCAGGCCAAGACCGACGCCGAGGGCGGCGAGGTCACCCCGGCCGAGATCTGGCGGGTCTTCGAGGACGAGTACCTGCCGACCACGGCGAACCCGTGGGGCCGGATCTCGCTGACCGGCTCGCGCACCCTGACCACCGAGGACGGCCGGGACGCGCTGACCGCCGAGGCCGTGGTGGACGGCGTGCCGGTGACCCTGGCCGGTACCGGCAACGGCCCGGTCTCGGCGTTCGCCGACGCGCTGGTGCGGATCGGTGCGGACGTACGGGTGCTGGACTACGCCGAGCACGCGCTGAGCGAGGGCGGCGACGCCCAGGCCGCCGCGTACGTCGAGTGCGCGGTGGACGGCCGGGTGCTGTGGGGCGTCGGGATCGACGGCAACACCGTGCTGGCCTCGCTGAAGGCGATGATCAGCGCCGTCAACCGGGCGCGGCGGGGGTAGTTCGTACGAGTGGTCATCGCCGGGCCGTCCCGTTCGGGGCGGCCCGGCGGCGTTCCCGGGCCGGGCCGTGCGGCCCCCGGGCCCGGGGCGCGCGCGTTGTGTCCTGCGCCACATTTTTTCGAGGTTCGGGACGTTCGAAGTACTGACACGTGTCGGCAACCGTGGCAACATCGTCCCACCGGAACGCCGGGTCGGTGGGACGGCCCGGTGGCCGGTCGCGTGACCTGCCCATTGTTGTGCAGGCCGCCTGCCATGTCTGGGGAGTGGCGCCGTGACAGGGATGTGGGGTGTTCGCCCGCGGTGGCGGACTGACGTTCTCGGTGACTTCTTCTGTCCAGGCTGCGGCGGGGACCGCAACTACCGCCGGCAGTACGGCCGGCGGTGGCTGCGGCTGCTGGGGACCCCGGTGCTCCCGCTCGGACCGGTGATCGGCAGCGTGCAGTGCACCAGCTGCCACGGCCGGTTCGGGGTGGAGAGCCTGGAGCAGCCCACCTGCGTACGCCTGGGCGGGATGCTGCGCGACGCCCAGTACACCGTCGCGCTGGCCCTGCTGGCCGCCGGCGGCACCGCGCACCGCGCGGCCCGCGAGGCCGCCTGCGCGGCGGTCCGGGACGCCGGGTTCGAGGACTGCGGCGAGGCCCAGGTGCTGGCCGCGCTGGCGGCGCTGTCCGGCCTCGGCGGCGAACTGTACGACGCGCACGGCATGGCCGGCGGGCTGGCCGTGGAACTGCACGCGGTGCTCGAACCGATCGCCCCGCACCTGGCCCAGCCGGGCCGGGAGCGGCTGCTGCTGCAGGGCGCGGCGATCGCCCTGGCCGACGGCCGGTACCGCCCGCAGGAGCGGGACGCGCTGGACGCCGTCGGGCGCTGCCTGGACCTGCCGCAGGCGCGGGTGGGGGAGCTGCTGGAGGCGGCGACCCGGGCGCCCTACTAGGGAACGTCCCGGGGTTGCGCGGCCGTCCTCCGGGGAGGGGCGGCTGGGGGACAATGGTGGGATGTCCACACTGTTCGAGGCCCGCCGCGGCGAGGCGGGCGCATGAGCCTCTTCCGGGACGACGGCGTGGTGCTCCGGGCGCAGAAGCTCGGCGAGGCCGACCGGATCATCACCCTGCTCACCCGCAACCACGGCAAGGTGCGCGCGGTGGCGCGCGGGGTGCGCAAGACCAAGTCGAAGTTCGGCGCGCGCCTGGAGCCGTTCTCGCACGTGGACGTGCAGTTCTTCAGCCGGGGGAGTGAGTTGGTCGGGCGCGGGTTGCCGCTGTGCACCCAGGTGGAGACGATCGCCCCGTACGGCGGTCCGATCGTCGCCGACTACGGCCGCTACACCGCCGGCACGGCCATGCTGGAGACGGCGGAACGGTTCGCCGAGAACGAGGGCCAGCCGGCCGTCCAGCAGTACCTGCTGCTGGTCGGCGGCCTGCGCACGCTGGCGGCCGGGCTGCACGAGTCGCACCTGGTGCTGGACGCCTTCCTGCTGCGGTCGCTCGCGGTCAACGGGTACGGCGCGAGCTTCGACGACTGCGCCAAGTGCGGCATGGAGGGCCCCAACCGGTTCTTCTCGCTCCAGGCGGGCGGCGTGCTCTGCCCGGACTGCCGGGTGCCCGGATGTGCCGTACCCTCCCCTGAGACACTGGTACTGCTCGGGGCGCTGCTGTCAGGGGACTGGCGGACTGCCGACGCCTGCGAGCCGAGGTACTGGCGGGAGGGCAGCGGCCTGGTCGCGGCCTATCTGCAGTGGCACCTGGAGCGGGGCATCCGCTCGATGAGATACGTGGAGAAGTGAGCACATGGCAGCGCGACGGCTCTTCGGCGGCGGCAAGCAGAGGGAGTACCTCCCCCCGACCCCGCACCCCAGCGGCGCCCGGCCCCCGAAGATCCCCGGCGAGCTGGTCCCCGGCCACGTCGCGATCGTCATGGACGGCAACGGCCGCTGGGCGAAGGAGCGCGGGCTGCCGCGCACCGAGGGCCACAAGGTCGGCGAGGGCGTCGTGCTGGACGTGCTGAAGGGCGCGATCGAGCTGGGCGTGAAGAACGTCTCGCTGTACGCGTTCTCCACCGAGAACTGGAAGCGCTCACCCGACGAGGTGAAGTTCCTGATGAACTTCAACCGCGACGTCATCCACCGCCGCCGCGACGAGATGGACGCGATGGGCGTGCGGGTGCGCTGGGCGGGCCGGATGCCCAAGCTGTGGAAGAGCGTCGTCCAGGAGCTCCAGGTCGCCGAGGAGCAGACCAAGGACAACGACGCGGTCACCCTGTACATGTGCGTCAACTACGGTGGCCGGGCCGAGATCGCGGACGCCGCGGCGGCCATCGCGGCCGATGTGGCGGCGGGCCGGCTGGACCCGAAGAAGGTCAACGAGAAGACCCTCGCCAAGTACCTGTACCACCCGGACATGCCGGACGTGGACCTCTTCCTGCGCCCCAGCGGCGAGCAGCGGACGTCCAACTTCCTGCTCTGGCAGTCGGCGTACGCGGAGTTCGTGTTCCAGGACGTGCTCTGGCCGGACTTCGACCGGCGCGACCTGTGGCGGGCCTGCGAGCAGTACGCGATGCGCGACCGCCGGTTCGGCGGGGCGATCCCCAACGAGGTGCCGGCCGATCTGGCCGCCGAGGTGCCGGCGCAGCGCTGAGCGCGCCCGGGTGCGCGCGAGGGCCCGCGGGAGGTTTCTCCCGCGGGCCCTCGTGTCGTTCCCGGCGCGGTGTCCGGCTCCGTTCCCGGTGCGGATCAGGCCTTCTTGGCGCACTCCGCGCAGGTGCCGAAGATCTCCAGGGTGTGCGCGATGTCGCTGAACCCGTGCTCGGCGGCGACCGAGTTGGCCCAGCGCTCGACGGCCGGGCCCTCGACCTCGACGGTGGCACCGCACTGGCGGCAGACCAGGTGGTGGTGGTGCCCGCTGCTGCACCGGCGGTAGACGGCCTCGCCGTCGGCGGTGCGCAGGACGTCGACCTCGCCGGCGTCGGCGAGCGACTGGAGCGTCCGGTAGACGGTGGTGAGGCCGACCGAGTCTCCCCGGTGCTTCAGCATGTCGTGGAGCTCCTGTGCGCTGCGGAAGTCCTCGATCTCGTCCAGGACCGCCGAGACGGCGGCGCGCTGCCGGGTCGATCGGGCTCGCGGCGACGGGCCTGCGGTGGTCACCGTGGGTCCTCCTGGTGGTGTGGGCGACTGGCACCTCATTGTGCCAGCCCCGCACCGGGCGCCGGAGTGCCCGCGTCCGCCCGGCCCCGGGGGGCCGCCGCGGCCTGCTCCTCGGTGCCGGCGCCGGTCTGCCGCGGGTCCGGCAGCAGGACGTCGCAGACCTGCGGTCCGGCGTCGGGGGTGACGCGGTGGCGGCGCCGGGCGAGCGGTGCGGCGAGCAGGCTGAACACCGCGAACACCGCGATGGCGAGCAGCACGATGGCCGGGCCGGAGGGCACGTCGAGCTGGTAGGAGCCGGTGACGCCGGCCAGGGCGACGACCACGCCGACCGCGATCGCGCCGGCCTGGGTCGCGGCGAAGGAGCGGGTGAGCTGCTGGGCGGCGGCCACCGGGACCACCATCAGCGCGCTGACCAGCAGCAGGCCGACCACCCGCATGGCGACGGTGACGGTGACCGCGGCCATCACCGCGAGCAGCAGGTTGAGCAGTCGCACGGGGACGCCGGTGACCTTGGCGAAGTCCTCGTCCTGGCAGATCGCGAAGAGCTGGCGGCGCAGGCCCAGGGTGACGGCGATGACGACGGCGCCGAGCGCGGCGATCGCGGCCAGGTCGGCGGGGGAGACGGTCAGGATGGAGCCCCAGAGGTAGCTCTCGAGTGAACCGGCGCCCGCCTGGGCGGACTTGGAGACCAGCAGCTTGCCGCAGGCCATGCCGCCGTAGAAGAGCATCGCGAGGGCGATGTCGCCGCGTTGGTTGCCGCGCGAGCGGACCAGTTCCATGGTGACGGCGCCGAGCACGCAGACCAGGACGGCCATCCAGACCGGGCTGGTCTGGAAGACGAAGCCGAGGCCGACGCCGGTCATCGCCACGTGGCCCATGCCGTCGCCCATCAGGGCCTGGCGGCGCTGCACCAGGTAGATGCCGACGGCGGGGGCGGTGACGCCGACCAGGACGGCGGCGATCAGCGCCCGCTGCATGAAGTCGTAGCCAAGCATCTCGGTCATGACAGCAGTCCCCGGATCCGTTCGTGGTCGTGGCCGTGGTCGGCGTGCGGGTGGACGTGGTCGTGGCCGGGCAGGGCGTGCAGGCCGGTGTTGGGCACGGGCGGGCCGTCGTGCGCGACGCAGCCGTCGCGGAGCACCACGGCGCGGTCGATCAGCGGTTCCAGCGGCCCGAGTTCGTGCAGCACCAGCAGTACGGCGGCGCCGCGGACGACCTCGGCGCGCAGGGTGTCGGCGAGCACCTGCTGGCTGGCGGCGTCCACGCCGGCCATCGGCTCGTCCATGATCAGCAGGTCGGGGGAGCCGGCCAGCGCACGGGCGATCAGCACCCGCTGCTGCTGGCCGCCGGAGAGGTCGGCGACGCCGTCGCGGGCGCGGTCGAGCATGCCGACGGCGGCCAGCGCGCGGTCCACGGCGGTGCGGTCGGCGCGGCGGAAGGGCAGCAGCCGGTGCAGTGGCAGACGGCCGGTGGAGACGACCTCGCGCACGGTGGCGGGGACGCCGGAGGCGGCGGTGGTGCGCTGGGGGACGTAGCCGATCCGGTGCCAGGCGCGGAACCGGGCGAGCGGGGTGCCGAACAGTTCCAGGCCGCCGCGCTCCAGCGGGACGGCGCCGGTGACGGCCTTGACGGTGGTGGACTTGCCGGAGCCGTTGGCGCCGAGCAGGGCGACCACTTCGCCGGGGCGGACGGTGAGGTCGACGCCGCGCAGCACCGGCCGTCCGCCGCGCGAGGCGACGGCGTCGTGCAGGCGGACGGCCGGGGGTGTCGGGGGGGTCATACCGGTGATCCCGTCAGCTGGTGGGGGTGGTGGCGGCCGGGGCCGCGGTCGGGCCGGTGCCCGTGCCCGCGTTCGCGCTTGCGTTCGCGTTCACGCCGAGGGCGGTCTGCAGGGCGGTCAGGTTCTGCCGCATGACCGTCAGGTAGTCGTCCTCGGCCTGGTCCTTGACGCCCTCCAGCGGGTCGAGGACGGCGGTCCTGAGGCCGAGGTCCTTGGCCACGGTCTCGGCGAGCCGGGGGCTGGCCAGGGTCTCGAAGAAGATCGTGGTGACGCCGTTCTCCTTGGCGGCCTTCTGGACGTCGGCCATCCGGGCCGGGGTGGGCTCGGACTCGGGGTCGACGCCGTTGATGGAGACCTGGGTGAGGCCGTAGGCCTCGGCGAGGTAGCCGAAGGCGGCGTGGCTGGTGACGAAGGTGCGGTTGGGCGCGTCCTTCAGCCCGTCCTTGAACTCCTGGTCCAGGGCGGTGAGCCGGCCGACCAGTTCGTCGGTGTTCCGCCGGTAGTCCTCGGCGTGCTCCGGGTCGGCCTGGGCGAACTCGGCGCCGACGCTCCTGGCCACGGCGGCGTAGCGGGTCGGGTCGAGCCAGATGTGCGGGTCGCCGGCCGCCTCGTCGTGGTGGTGGCCGTCGTCGTGGCCGTCGTGGTCGTGGCCGTCGCCCTCGGCGTGGCCCTCCGGGAGGTGGTGGTCCTCCAGCGGGACGGCGGCGGTGGCGTCGACCTTGTGCTTGGCCCCGGAGCCGGCGACGGCCTTGTCGACGGTGGGCTGCAGGCCCTTGAGGTAGACGATCGCGTCGGCCTTCTGGACCCGTCCGACCTGCTTGGCGGTGAGTTCGAGGTCGTGCGGCTCGACGCCGGCGGCGGTCAGGCCGGTGACCTTCACGTGCTCGCCGCCGATCTTCGTGGCGAGGAACTCCATCGGATAGAAGGACGCGACGACGTTCAGCCGGCCGTCCGGGCCCTGGTCGCCGCCGTTGCCGCAGGCCGTCAGGGTGAGGGCGGCGGCGACGGCGGTGGCGGTCAGGGCCAGGGTGCTGCGGGCACCTCGTCGGATCATCATGACAACCATTCTCAGATTAGATGGAAATGATTGTCAAATCACCCGGATGGGTGAACGGGCGGTGACGGTGAGTGGGCCGGTACCGGCGATACCGATTTGAACCCCGTACCCATATGGCCGGTAACCTGAGGTATTCGGGTACGCGCAACCAGCCGTGCCCTGACCGGGCCGTACGTACTGAAGAGAGCACTGTGGCAGCCGACAAGATCGAGACGATCGTCAGCCTGAGCAAGCGCCGTGGCTTCGTCTACCCCTGCAGCGAGATCTACGGCGGCACGCGTGCCGCCTGGGACTACGGACCGCTGGGCGTCGAGCTCAAGGAGAACATCAAGCGCCAGTGGTGGCGCGCGATGGTCCAGGCCCGCGAGGACGTCGTCGGACTCGACTCGTCGGTGATCCTGGCCCGCGAGGTCTGGGAGGCGTCCGGCCACGTCCAGACCTTCAACGACCCGCTGACCGAGTGCCTCTCCTGCCACAAGCGCCACCGGGCCGACCACCTGGAGGAGAAGTACGAGGCCAAGCACGGCTTCCCGCCGCCGAACGGCCTCCAGGACATCAACTGCCCGGACTGCGGCACCAAGGGCCAGTTCACCGAGCCCAAGGACTTCTCGGGCATGCTGAAGACCCACCTCGGCGTCACCGAGGAGGCGAGCGGCCTGGCGTACCTGCGCCCGGAGACCGCCCAGGGCATCTTCACCAACTTCAAGGCCGTCCAGACGACTTCGCGCAAGAAGCCGCCGTTCGGCATCGCCCAGGTCGGCAAGAGCTTCCGCAACGAGATCACCCCCGGCAACTTCATTTTCCGGACCCGCGAGTTCGAGCAGATGGAGATGGAGTTCTTCGTCAAGCCGGGCGACGACGAGCAGTGGCACGAGTACTGGCTCCAGCAGCGCTGGGACTGGTACGTCGGCCTCGGCCTGCGCACCGAGAACATGCGCCTGTTCGAGCACCCGAAGGAGAAGCTCTCCCACTACGCCAAGCGCACGGTGGACATCGAGTACCGCTTCAACTTCGGCGGCAGCGAGTTCTCCGAGCTGGAGGGCATCGCCAACCGCACCGACTACGACCTGTCGGTGCACAGCGAGGCCTCCGGCCAGGACCTCAAGTACTTCGACCAGGAGTCCGGCGAGCGGTACTTCCCGTACGTCATCGAGCCGGCGGCCGGCCTCAACCGCGCCCTGCTGGCCTTCCTGCTCGACGCCTACTTCGAGGACGAGGCGCCGAACGCCAAGGGCGTGATGGAGAAGCGCGTCGGCATGCGCCTCGACCCGCGCCTGGCGCCGGTCAAGGTCGCGGTGCTGCCGCTGTCGCGCAACGCCGACCTCTCGCCGAAGGCCCGCGGCCTGGCCGCCGACCTGCGCACCGCGTGGAACGTCGAGTTCGACGACGCCGGCGCCATCGGCAAGCGCTACCGCCGCCAGGACGAGATCGGCACGCCGTTCTGCGTGACGGTCGACTTCGACACCCTGGAGGACAACGCGGTGACCGTGCGCGAGCGCGACACCATGACGCAGGAGCGGGTCTCGCTGGACCAGGTGAAGTCCTACCTGGCCGCGCGCCTCATCGGCTGCTGACGTCCTTCCGCAGCGCGGGGAGCCCCCGTCCGCCCTTCCGGGGCGGGCGGGGGCTCCGTGCCGTTCCCGCCGTGGAGCTCCGCCTAGCGGCGGCCCCAGCGGGAGCGCGGGCGGGCGGCCGGGGTGGTCGGCAGGCCGGCCGTGCGGAGCGCGGCGAGGGTGGTGCGGTGGCGTACCGGGTCGTCCAGCAGCGGCGTGAGCAGCGCCTCGTACAGGTCCGGGCGCCCGGCCAACGCGGCGGCCAGCCGGACCAGTTCGGCCGGCGGGCGGAGCGCCGGCAGCTCGCCCAGCAGCAGGGTGGGCAGCGGCGGGGCCATGGTGACGGCGAGCGCGGCGAGGTCTCCGGCGGGCCGCCCGGCCGCCTGGCGCAGCAGGGTCCGGGCGTCGACGGCGCGGTCCGCCCGGTAGAGCCCGGTGGCCAGTGCGGCCAGCTCGGTGGTCGGTGCGGAGCCCCACTCCCAGAGCAGGGTGGTGCCGTCCGCGTGCTGCCCGGCCCGTTCCAGGGCGTCCAGCAGGGCGGGCAGGGCGCCGGCCGGGCAGGAGCGCAGCGCGTGGAACAGTGCGCCCGCCTCCTCGGCCAGTCCGGCCTCGCGCAGCTCGGCGAGGGTGGTGGCGGTGTGCTGGGGACCGGCCTGGACGGCGCTGCGGACCAGGCGGACGGAGGCGCCGGCCGGGCCGCGCCGGGCGAGCAGGGCGGCCAGTCGGGCGGTGTCGTGCGGGGTGAGGTGCTCGGCGCCCTGGTCCAGGATCGCGTCGGCCTCGTCGGGGGAGGCCTGGCGGTACAGGGCGGTGATCCGCTCGGCGAGGGCGGCCAGCTCACCGGGGGAGCGGCGCCGGGGCGGGGCGGGGGGCGCCTGCTTCCCGGCCGCCGGAGCGGCGGGCGGGTCGGCGGGCGGGTCTGTGGGCGGCCCGGCGGGCGGGGTGCTGGGCGGTGCGGGTGGCGGCGGGGCGGGCGTGCCGGTGGGCTGGCGCGGGATCCAGCGGCGCGGCGCCGGCTGCCGCAACCGCTCCTCCAGCGCCTTCAGCCGGTCGCTCAGCTCCAGGCAGCGGACGCCCAGCCCCTCCCGCAGCGTCCGCGCCTGGGTGAGCTGCCGCAGCAGCTCCCCGTCCGGCCGCTGCCGTTCGGGCAGGGACTGCAGTGCCTCGGCGAGCCGCCGCTCACGCTGCCCCGCGTACTGTCGGGCACGCAGTAACTCGTCGAGCTGAGCCCTGAGTTCGAGAGCCGCCTGCTCGCTCTCGCTGCCGCCCGCATCCGGGGTGAGGGGCTGTTCCATGTGCCGTGTACGCATGATCACCGCAACCTGTCCAACTTGGCCCTGACGGCCAGACATCCTCTCGTCGGAATGCGGCGGTGGCGTTACGGCAGTGCGTCCACCGTCTTGCGAGTGGTGTCCAGGAGCGCACGGGGCGCAGGAGCGGTGCTCACCCGGCGCCCGCGGCCAGCCGGGCGCGGGTCTCCATGAGGGCGAAGCCGAGCAGGTTCTCGCCCCGCCACTCGGCGGGGCGCCGGGCGCGCTCGTTGTCGGCGCCGAGGCCGATGCCCCAGATCCGGTCGAGCGGACTGGCCTCCACCAGGACCCGCTGACGGGTCGACAGCAGGTAGCCGCGCAGTTCCCCGTGATCGCCGAACTTGGCCACGTTGCCCCGGACGACCAGCTCGAACCGGCCGGCCGTCCATGCCGCGTCGTCGAAGTTCCGGACCTGGCGGCCGAGCTTCTTCGCCTCGGCGGGGCTCGCCGCGGCGAGGATCCGGGCGAGCGTCTTCTCGTCGCCGAACATCCGGGCCTTGCCGGCCATCATCCAGTGCTCGGCGGTGGCGTACTCGACGCCGTCGACGGTGAACGGGTGTCCGGGCCACCACTGGCTCAGCACCCCGGGCCCGAGCGATCCGTCCCGCTGCTCCTGGTGCCCCCAGAACATCAGCCACTTGGGCTCCGCGCCGGCCGCCACGGCGGCGGTCAGTGCGGCGCGGTCGCGGGTCTCGACGGGGTCGATCGTGCGTTCGTCGCTCATATCGTCATGCTGACACAAAGGGGTTCGCGGCAGCCAGCGGGTTTTCGGGCCCCCGGCAGATAGTCGCAAATGGAACTGTTGATCGATGAACTAAATAATGTGACATATTATTGGGCCCGGTCGAATCCGGACGTATCGTCACGATTCCGCCAGGGAGGACACCCTCACCCTCCCTCACCCTCGAACATCTCTGGAGTCCCCCATGAGAGACCGCATGCCACCCGCTGCCGTCGGCGGGCAACGCCCGGCGTCCGAACACCGGTCCCGCCGCCTGCCCGGCCGGGCGGTCCTCGGGACTCTCGCCGCCTCGGCTCTCGTGCTCGCGCTCGCCCCGTCGGTGCCGGCCTCGTCGGCCGCCGCGGCCCCGGGCAAGGCCGCTCGGGGGGCTGGGACGCAGCGGCCGATCGGCCCCGACCCGGTGGTGGACCTGCTGGCGCACGGCAACCTCACCATGGCCTCCAACTCGGTGCTGACCTGCGACGACAGCGACGGCTCGGCCTGCAACGACACCGAGGGCACCAACAACGGCCGCACCAAGTACGTGAAGACCGATCCGAACGCGCCCGGCGACAACGCGTCCTCGGCGCAGCTGGTGATCCCGGCCGGGGCCCGGGTACTGTCGGCGCGCCTGTACTGGCAGTTCAACCCGACCAACACCAGCACCGCCGGCGGCACCTCAGGGGACATCAACACCGGCAACCAGGTGTCCTGGAAGGTCCCGGGCGGCAGCTCCTACGAGCGGCTCACCGCCGACACCTACGACTGGTTCGACCAGCAGGTCGGCGGGACCCCGCCGGAGCCGCTGCTCGCCGGGGCGGGCGTGAAGGACGTCACCGCCCAGGTCAAGGCCGCGGGCCCGGGCAGCTACACCGTCGCGGACATCCAGGCCTGCGCCGGACGCTCCTCCGCGCAGAACTTCGGCGGCAACAACGTCGGCTGCTGGGGCGGCTGGTCCCTGGTCGTCGCCTACGAGAAGCAGTCGGAGCCGCTGCGCTACCTCCAGGTCTGGGACGGCTTCCAACTGCTGCGCACCCCCGACAACCTGGCCACGCTCACCCTCTCCGGGATACACACGCCCGCCACCGCCCCGCCGGCCACGATGGGCGTCACCGTCGGCGACGGCGACGCGCCGATCGCGGGCGACCAGCTGCTGGTCGGCTCCACGACCGACAACCTGACACTGCTGCCGATGCCCGGCCCCACCGGCGTCGACACCGACAACGCCTTCGCCGGCCGGATCGACCACGTCGCGGCGAACGGGACCGGCACCAACACCACCACCCGTGACCCCGCCCCGGTCAACAACTACGGCTACGACGCCCGGATGATCGACGTCACCGGCAGGATCCCCGCCGGCAGCACCCAGGCCGTGCTCCGGATCAACGGCGCCGGCGACGCGCTGCACCCGCAGGCGGCCTGGCTCGCCGTCGACGCCCTGGAACCCGACCTCCGGATCACCAAGGCCAACCAGCCGACCGGCTCCACCACGAACAACCCGCCCGGCACCGTCGACCCCGGCGCCGAGATCACCTACACCTTCACCGTCGCCAACCGGCACGAGGACGGCACCAGCGCCGACCTCGACACCGCCACCGGCGTCACCCTGACCGACGTGCTGCCCGCCGGCACCGGCTACGTCGACGGCTCCGGCCCCGGCTGCACCGCCGTCGGACGGAACGTCACCTGCACCACCGCCGACCTCGCGCCGGGCGCCGAGACCACCGTCTCCTTCCGCGCCCGGGTCGACGCCGGCCTCGCGCCGGGCACCAGGCTCGACAACACCTCGTCGCTGTCCTACCGCGGCGCCCAGACCGGCCGCGACCAGCAGCGCACCAGCAACACCGTGCGCAACACCGTCGCCGAGCACGCCGGCTACCGGCTCGCCAAGACCGCCGACAAGGCCCAGGCGCTGCCCGGCGACACCGTGACCTACCAGGTGGACGTCACCAACACCGGTAACGCGCCGCTCACCGGGCTGACCGTCACCGACGACCTCTCGGCCGTCCTCGACGACGCCGTGTACAACGGTGACGCCACCGCGACGGTCGGCAAGGCCTCCTACGCCCAGCCGGTGCTGAGCTGGACCGGCGACCTGCCGGTCGGCGGCAGCGCCCGGGTGACGTACACGGTGAAGGTGAAGGACCCGGCCGCCGGGGACCGCACGCTGCGCAACACCGTCGTGGCCGACCGGCCCGGTGGCAACTGCCCGGCCGGTTCGACGGCGGGGGAGTGCACGGCCACGGTGACGGTGACCACGTCCACGCCGTCCCCCACGGCCTCGCCGACGTCGTCCCCGACCGCGTCCCCGACCTCCTCGCCCTCCGGCTCCCCCTCCGGCTCGCCCTCCGTCGAGCCGACGGGCTCGCCGACGACCTCGCCCTCGCCGGGCGCGACCGGCGGCAGCAGCGCCCACCCGGCGCCCACCGGCACGCCGGACCAGCCGGGCGGCGGCGGCCTCGCCCAGACCGGCAGCCAGGTCGCGGTGATCGGTGGCATCGGCGCCGCCGTGATCCTCGCCGGCGCGGCCCTCGTGCTCGCCTCCCGCCGTCGGCGCCACCGGCACTGACGCGTCCTGAGCCCGACGGAAGGCGGCCCCACTGCTGTTCGCAGTGGGGC
>NZ_JBHVER010000048.1:0-42681 GCF_042802195.1 Kitasatospora sp. NPDC057500
TCCGGATCGGTGACCGCCATGACGGTGTAGAACTCCGACACACCCGCGTTGGTGATCCACCGCTTCACCCCGTCCAGCACCCAGAAGTCCCCGTCACGCACCGCCCGCGTCCGCATCCCCGCCGCGTCCGAACCCGCCTCCGGCTCCGACAGGCAGTACGAGAACATCCCCTCCCCGCGCGCCAGCGCCCCCAGGTACCGCTCCTTCAACTCCCGCGACCCCGACAACTGCACCGGCAGCGACCCCAGCTTGTTCACCGCCGGGATCAGCGACGACGAGGCGCACACCCGCGCCACCTCCTCGATCACGATCACCGTCGCCAGCGCGTCCGCCCCCGCACCCCCGAACTCCTCCGGCACGTGCACCGCATGCAGGTCACTGCCCCGCAACGCGTCCAACGCCTCCCGCGGGAACCGCCCCTCCTCGTCCACCTCCGCCGCGAACGGAGCGATCTTCGCCTCGGCCAGCGAACGCACCGCCTCCCGCAGCATCCCGTGCTCCTCGGAGACCCGGAAGAGATCGAAGTCCGCCGCCCCTGCGCTGCCCGCCATGATGCCTGCCTCTTCGGAGAGTCGTGCCGCTGTGGCACCGGTTAATTACCGTTAAGTAGATCCTAGGCCGCCGACCTGCGGCTGCCTAGGTCAGTCGACGTCGGTCCCGAGGGTGTCGCCGGCCGGGCGCTCACTGAAGTACTGCTCCGTGCGGTCGTTGCGGATCGCCTCCCAGAGCCGCTCCGCCGGGCGGTCGGCCAGCAGCACCACGCTCTGCTCGCCCCGGGTGGCGTAGCCGCCGAACGGCGCGTTCAGGAAGCGCACGTCGTCCGCGCGCAGCGGGCGCAGGCTCCAGGCGAGCTGGAACAGGTCGGTGTTGGAGAGCCGGTCGTCGACGCTGACCACCTCGCCGACCGTGCCCAGCAGGCCGCCGAGCCGCGCGGGGCCGGCGAGCGTGCCGGAGTCCATGACCTTGAGCATCAGCGCCCGCAGGAAGTTCTGCTGCCGCTTGGTGCGGTCGAGGTCGCCGCCGGGCAGGCCGTAGCGCTCCCGGACGTAGAGCAGCGCGGTGGCGCCGTCCATGTGGTGGGTGCCGGCCTCCCAGGCGCGGGCCTCGCCGACGCCCTCGATGGTGCGCGGCACGGTGATGTCGACGCCGCCGACCGCGTCGGTGAGGGCGCGGAAGCCGTTCCAGTCGATCACGGCGAGGTGGTCGACGCGGATGCCGGTGAGGTTCTGCACGGTCTCGGTCATCAGCGCCGGGCCGCCCCAGGAGTAGGCGGCGTTCAGCTTGGCCTCGCCGTGGCCGGGCACGGGAACCCAGGTGTCCCGGGGCAGCGAGACCAGGGTGGCGGAGCGGCGGTCCTCGGAGAGGTGCAGCAGCATCATGGTGTCGCTGCGGGCCGCACCGGCCCGCCAGGCCGGGGCCTTGGCGGCGCTGCCGGTGGTGGGGGTGTCGGAGCGGGCGTCCAGGCCGACCAGCAGGAGGTTGAGTCCGCTGCCCGGGACGGGCTTCGGCTGGGCGGACTCGGGCACGGTCGGGAAGGCGTCCGGGATGCGGCGGACGGAGGAGGCGTAGTGCTCGGCCGTCCACCAGAGGGCGCCGCAGCCGCCGATCACGAGCACCAGGAGGGTGGAGAGGGTCCAGAGCAGCACCCGGCGGGTGCGCCGGCGACGGGACGGCGGCTCGGCGCCGGGGGCCGCCGCGTCCGGTTCGCCGTCGGACTCCGCCGACTGCTCCCCCCGCCCGTCCCCCTCCCTGGGCTCGAAAAGGCTCAGCCCGGAGGGTTCCGACCGCGGCCCGGGCTCGTCCGACTGTTCGTCCTCCGCCTCCATGGGCGTATTGTGCCGCCGCCCCGGGCCCGTGCGCCGGGCTTCCCGGACAACGGCCGGAACCGGGGCCCGTGCGACCGTCTGGGTCCTCCCCCGTCGGCCGGATAGCATCGGTGGGCGCGGTTCCCACCCGGAGCCGTGCCGCCCGACGCCCGCCCGAAGGGAATACCGTGACCCTCCGCATCTCCGTGATCGGCACCGGCTATCTCGGCGCCACCCACGCCGCCGCCATGGCGGAGTTCGGCTTCGAGGTGCTGGGGCTGGACATCGACCCGGAGAAGATCGCCACGCTGACGGCCGGCCGGGTCCCGATGTACGAGCCGGGCCTCTCCGAACTGCTGCTCAAGCATGTGGCCGGGCACGAGGGTTCGACCGGGCGGCTGCGGTTCACCACCTCCGCCCAGGAGGCCGCCGAGTTCGGCGACGTGCACTTCGTCTGCGTCAACACCCCGCAGCGCAAGGGCGAGTTCGCCGCCGACATGTCCTACGTGGACGCCGCGATCGACGCGCTGGCCCCGCATCTGACCCGCCCGGCGCTGGTGGTCGGCAAGTCCACCGTGCCGGTCGGCTCGGCGAGCCGGCTGGCGGAGCGGCTGGCCGCGCTGGCCCCGGTCGGCGAGGGCGCCGAACTCGCCTGGAACCCGGAGTTCCTGCGCGAGGGCTTCGCCGTCCAGGACACCCTGCGCCCGGACCGGATCGTGATCGGCGCCCGCAGCGAGCGCGCCGAGCGGCTGCTGCGCGAGGTGTACGCCGAGCCGATCGCCGCCGGGGTGCCGTTCCTGGTCACCGACTACGCGACCGCCGAGCTGGTGAAGACCGCCGCCAACTCCTTCCTGGCCACCAAGATCTCCTTCATCAACGCGATGGCCGAGGTCTGCGAGGCGGCCGGCGCCGACGTCACCCAGCTGAGCGCCGCGCTCGCGCTGGACGAGCGGATCGGCGGCAAGTTCCTCAACTCCGGCCTGGGCTTCGGCGGCGGCTGCCTGCCCAAGGACATCCGGGCGTTCATGGCGCGGGCCGGCGAACTGGGCGCCGACCAGGCACTGACCTTCCTGCGCGAGGTCGACTCGATCAACATGCGCCGCCGCTCCCGGATGGTCGAGCTGGCCCGCGAGCAGTGCGACGGCGGCTTCCTGGGCCGGCGGGTCGCCGTCCTCGGCGCCGCGTTCAAGCCCAACTCGGACGACATCCGGGACTCGCCCGCGCTGAACGTCGCCGCCCAGATCCAGCTCCAGGGCGCGCAGGTCACCGTCTACGACCCCAAGGCGATGGACAACGCGCGCAAGATGTTCCCGAGCCTCGCCTACGCGCCCTCCGCGCTGGAGGCCGCCGAGGGCGCGCACGTCGTGCTGCACCTCACCGAGTGGCAGGAGTTCCGCCGGCTCGACCCGGCCGGGCTGGGCGCGGTGGTCGCCGAGCGCCGGCTGCTCGACGGGCGCAACGTCCTCGACGCCGAGGCCTGGCGCGCCGCCGGCTGGACCTACCGCGCACTGGGCCGCCCGAGCTGACCCGGGCCCCGGGGGGAATCCCCCGCGCCGACCGCTCGTTGCCCCGACCATGACGAACTACGGCGACGAAGCGACGGTCCGCTCCATCCTCACCGCCAAGGGCGACACCTGGGCGGTGGTCGGCCTGTCCACCAACACCGCCCGCGCCGCGTACGGCGTGGCGCGGGTGCTGCAGCGCTACGGCAAGCGGGTCGTGCCCGTCCACCCGAAGGCCGAGACGGTCCTCGGCGAGCAGGGCTACCGCTCGCTCGCCGAGATCCCGTTCCCGGTCGACGTGGTGGACGTGTTCGTGAACAGCGAGCTGGCGGGCGAGGTCGCGGACCAGGCGGTGGCGGTCGGGGCCGAGGCGGTCTGGTTCCAGCTCGGCGTGGTGGACGAGGCCGCGTACGAGCGGACCACCGCCGCCGGGGTGGAGATGGTCATGGACAAGTGCCCGGCCATCGAGATCCCGCTGCTGGGCTGAGCCCGCCCCGCCCGTCCGCCCGCCGTCAGCCGTCGAGTCCGCGCGGGCCGGTGAGGGTGGCGAGGGACGGGGTGCGGCCCTCGGCGCGGAGCCGGGTGGCGGCGGCCTCGGCGTCGCGCAGCACGCGCACGGCGTTGTGCCAGGTGAGCTTCCCGAGGTCGGTCTCGGACCAGCCGCGGCGCAGCAGTTCGACGACCAGGTTGGGGTAGCCGGCGACGTCGTCGAGGCCGTCCGGGAGGAAGGCGGTGCCGTCGTAGTCGCCGCCGATGCCGATGTGGTCGATGCCGGCGACCTCGCGCATGTGGTCGAGGTGGTCGGCGACGGTGGTGACGGTGGCGACCGGGCGCGGGTTGGCCTGCTCGAAGGCGCGCTGGCAGGCCATCCCGGCGGGGGTGGTGTCGAGGTGGTCGAAGCCCTGGGCGCGCATGTTCTCGTCCGCGGCGGTGGTCCACTCTATGGCGGCGGGCAGGATGAACTTGGGCACGAAGGTGGCCATGGCGACGCCGCCGTTGTCCGCGAGCCGGGCCAGCACGTCGTCGGGGACGTTGCGCGGGTGGGGGCAGACGGCGCGCGCGGAGGAGTGCGAGAAGAGCACCGGCGCCTCGCTGACCCGCAGGGCGTCGCGCATGGTGTCGGCGGAGACGTGCGAGAGGTCGACCAGCATGCCGAGCCGGTTCATCTCCCGGACGACCTCCTCGCCGAAGGCGGTGAGGCCGCCCGCGGCGGGCTCGTCGGTGGCGGAGTCGGCCCAGGGGGTGTTGTCGTTGTGGGTGAGCGTCAGGTAGCGGACGCCGAGCGCGTACAGGGCGCGCAGGGTGGCGAGCGAGCAGTCGATGGAGTGGCCGCCCTCGGCGCCGATGAGGGAGGCGATCCGGCCCTCGGCGCGGGCGGCCTCCAGGTCCTCGGCGGTGAGCGCGAGCCGCAGCCGGTCGGGGAAGCGGCCGACCAGGGCGTGGACGAAGTCGATCTGTTCGAGGGTGGCGCTGACGGCGTGGTCCCCGGCGAGCCGGCTGGGCACGTAGACGGACCAGAACTGCGCGCCGACCCCGCCCGCGGTGAGGCGGGCGAGGTCGGTGTGCAGCCGGGCGCTCTGGTCGGCGGCCAGGTCGAGGGCGTCCAGGTCGTAGCCGACCTGCTCGCGCATCGCCCAGGGGAGGTCGTTGTGACCGTCCACCACGGGGGTGGCGCGGAGGACGGCCTTGGCGCGCTCCAGCAGAGCGGGGGTGGAGTCCAACAGCTCAGAGGTCATACGAGCTGTTCTATCCGATTTGACTACTTTCCAAAGCCGAAAGAGGACGAACCCGCCACCTTGGCCCGGAGCTTCTTGCCCTTCTCGGTGGCCTGGCCGTTCAGCTCGGCCTGGAAGTCGGTCATCCGCTCGGTCAGCTCGGGGTCGAAGGCGGCCAGCATCCGCACCGCCAGCAGGCCCGCGTTGCGCGCGCCCGCCACCGAGACGGTGGCCACCGGCACGCCGGCCGGCATCTGCACGATCGACAGCAGGCTGTCCATGCCGTCCAGGTAGCGCAGCGGCACCGGAACGCCGATCACCGGCAGCGGGGTGACCGAGGCGAGCATGCCCGGCAGGTGGGCGGCGCCGCCGGCGCCGGCGATGATCGCCTTCAGCCCGCGCTTGTGGGCGTTCTCGCCGTAGGCGACCATCTCGCGCGGCATCCGGTGCGCGGAGACGACGTCGACCTCGTAGGGGATCTCGAACTCGTCGAGGGCCTGGGCGGCGGCCTCCATCACGGGCCAGTCGGAGTCCGAGCCCATGACGATGCCGACGAGGGGGGTGCGCGCGTCAGCGCCCGCACCGGGGTGGTGGCCGGGCGACGGGTGGGAGGCGGCGGAGGTCATTCGGTGATCGTTCCTCGCAGGTAGGCGGCCGCGTGGCGGGCGCGCTCGCGGACGTCGTCGAGGTCGTCCCCGAAGACGTTGACGTGGCCGACCTTGCGGCCGGGCTTCACGTCCTTGCCGTACATGTGGATGCGCAGGCCCGGGTCACGGGCCATGCAGTGCAGGAAGGCGTGGTACATGTCCGGGTAGTCGCCGCCCAGGACGTTGACCATGACGGTCCACTTGGCGCGCGGCCGGGGGTCGCCGAGCGGCAGGTCGAGGACGGCGCGCAGGTGGTTCTCGAACTGCGAGGTGACGGCGCCGTCCTGGCTCCAGTGCCCCGAGTTGTGCGGCCGCATGGCCAGCTCGTTGACCAGGATCCGGCCGTCGCGGGTCTGGAACAGCTCGACGGCGAGGTGGCCGGTGATGTCCAGCTCGCCGGCGATCCGCAGGGCGAGCTGCTGGGCCTCGTCGGACAGCGCCGGGTCGAGGTCCGGCGCGGGGGCGGTCACCTCGGCGCAGACGCCGTTCTCCTGGACGCTCTCCACCACCGGGTAGGCGACGGCCTGGCCGCTGGGCGAGCGGACCACGCTGGCCGCCAGCTCACGGACGAAGTCGACCTTCTCCTCGGCGAGCACCGGGACGCCGGCCAGGAACGGGGCCGCGGCCTCCTCCTCGTCGCCGACCACCCAGACGCCCTTGCCGTCGTAGCCGCCGCGGACGGTCTTCAGGACCACCGGGTAGCCCGTGCCCTCCTCCGCGAAGGCGGTCACGTCGGCCGGGTCGGCGACGAGCCGGTGCCGGGGGCAGGGGACGCCGATGGAGTCGAGCCTGGCCCGCATCACGCCCTTGTCCTGGGCGTTGACCAGCGCGTCCGGGCCGGGCCGGACGGCGACGCCGTCGGCCTGGAGGGCCCGCAGGTGCTCGGTCGGCACGTGCTCGTGGTCGAAGGTGATCACGTCGCAGCCCTCGGCGAAGCGCCGGAGGGTGTCGAGGTCGCGGTAGTCGCCCAGGACGACGTCGGAGACGACCTGCGCGGCCGAGTCCTGGGGAGTGTCGGCGAGGAGCTTGAACCGGATGCCGAGCGGGATGCCCGCCTGGTGTGCCATGCGGGCGAGCTGCCCGCCGCCGATCATGCCAACCACTGGAAAATTCGCGTTGCCCGGGGAAGTCACCCCGCCAGGATATCCGGGCCGGTCGGAGGCCGTGGAACCGCTCCCCGCCCAGCCGCGTCCCCGGGGACGGGCCCACGTGCACGCGACGGAGGGGCTGAGCCGATCGGTGGAACCGGGTAGCCTGGTCGGCCAGGTCCTGATATGCGCGATCCGATCATGTGCGTGCACGCAGGGCTCAAGGGGTTGACAGCACTCAGGCCGTCGGCGCCCTTTCGTCCGCAGGCACACAGGCACACGGAGGCAGCCCGGTATGGCGACGACCACGGCGTCGGAACCCTCGCTGGCGCAGAAACTGCGCGGCCTGTCGGGCGAGGCGGTGAAGTTCGGCCTGGTCGGCCTCAGCGGTGTCGTGGTGAACTTCGCCGTCTTCTGGGTCTGCCTCAACGGTCTGCACCTGGCCTCACTGCGCTCCAACATCGCCGCCACCCTGGTCGCGATCGCCACCAACTACCTGGGCTACCGCTACTGGCTGTACCGGGACCGGGACGCCGCCTCGCGCAAGCGGGAGATCACGCTGTTCCTGGTGTTCAGCGGCGCCGGCATGCTGATCGAGACCGGTGTGCTGGGCTTCTCGGTGTACGTGCTGGGGCTCTCCTCGCACGTCCAGCAGGTGGCCGCGAAGGTCGGCGGCCTCGGGCTCGGCACGGTGTTCCGCTTCATCTCGTACCGGACCTGGGTGTTCAAGGCCGTCCCGGAGCCCACCGAGGAGCAGCTCGCCGCGGCCCGCGCCGAAGCCGCCGGGGACGCGCCGGGCACGACGGAGGCGCCGGACGCCCCGGCCGTCGGCGTGGTCGCCCAGGCCGAGCTGATGCTGGCCGCCGAGCAGATCCGGTACGCCAAGGCCGAGTAGGCCGCCCCCCGCTTGCCGCCGGTGCGGCGGCAGGAGGACAGTGGTGACGGAGGGCGAGCACGGCCGGCGAACGATCGAGGCCGCGGGGGACACCAGGAGGCTCGCCATGACCTTCGTCCAGATCATCGACTGCCGCACCGACCACCTCGACGAGTTCAACGGTCTGCTGGACCGCTGGGCCGATCAGACCGAGGGCCGGCGGACCGTCGACCACGCGATGGTCGCCACCGACCGCTCCGACCCGCGGCACGTGGTGGAGATCGTCGAGTTCCCGTCCTACGAGGCCGCGATGCGCAACTCGGGCCTGCCGGAGACCGACCGGATCTACCGGGAGATGGTCGCGCTCTGCGACGCGCCGCCCACCTTCACCGACCTGGACGTGGTCCGGGACACCACGCTCTGACGCCGGTCCCCCCTGGGCCCGGAGTCACCCGTCGCGCCTGCTGCGGGCCAGGAAGAGCGCGAAGACCGCCGGCCGCAGCGAGAGCAGCTCCAGCCGCCCGCCGTCCGCCTCCGCGAGGTCGCGGGCGACGGCGAGGCCGATGCCGGTGGAGTTGCGGCCGCTGACCGCGCGCTCGAAGACCCGGTTGCCCAGCTCGGCCGGCACCCCGGGGCCCTCGTCCTGCACCTCGACGACCGCCGACGTGCCGGACGGCCGCACCCGCAGGGTGATGGTGCCGGCGCCGTGCATCAGCGAGTTCTCGATCAGGGTGGCCAGCACCTGGGCGACCGTGCCGGGGGTGCCGACGGCGGTGACCCCGCGCAGGCCCTCGACCTGGAGCACCCGCCCGGTGCCGCGCAGCGACGCCCCCCACTCCTCGACCTGCTGCTTGACCACGTCGTCGAGGTCGAAGGCGACGGCGGTGGGGCTGCGCGGGTCGCGCTGGGTGGTGAGCAGCCGCTGGACGACGTCGGTGAGCCGTTCGACCTGCTGGAGGGCGATGGTGGCCTCCTCCTTGACGGTCTCCGGCTCCTCGGCGAGTGCGGTGATCTCCTCCAGCCGCATGGACAGCGCGGTGAGCGGGGTGCGCAGCTGGTGCGAGGCGTCGGCGGCGAGCCGGCGTTCGGCGGTGAGCATCCGGGCGATCCGCTCGGCGCTGGTGTCGAGCACCTCGGCGACCCGGTCGAGCTCGGGCACCCCGTAGCGGCGGTCGCGCGGGCGCGGGTCGCCGGAGCCGAGCCGTTCGGCGGTCTCGGCGAGGTCGGTGAGCGGGCGGGCCAGCCGTTTGGCCTGCCAGACGGCGAGGGCGACGGCGGCCTGCACGGCGAGCAGTGCGACCACGCCGAGCAGCAGCAGCATGTTGGCGATCTCGTGGTCGACCGCCTCGCGGGACTGCTCGACGGTGACGGTCTCGCCGCTGGCGCCGCGTTCGACGGCCTTGAGCAGATGGGTGCTGTCGGGCCGGCTGCCGCTGGCGACGATGCCCTGGCCGGGGATGTCGACCTCGACGTACTGGCCCGCGGAGACCTGGTTGGCGAACTTGTCGCCGGTGACCGGCTCCTTGGCGGCGAGCCGGCTCTCCACCAGGGCGAGCACCCGGACGGCGGCGGCGTCCACCCGGTCCTGGGCGCCGTTGACGATGGTGCGCTTCTCGACCAGGGCGAGCGGGACGCAGAACACCACGACCACGACGAGGACGACGCACAGCAGCGAGTTGATCATCCGGCGCTTCACGCTGCCGCTCCCCTTGGTGGTTGCCGCCCCTGGCGGGGCTAATTCTTCTCGAACCGGAAGCCCACCCCGCGCACGGTGGCGATGTAGCGGGGGTTGGCGGCGTCGTCGCCGAGCTTCTTGCGCAGCCAGGAGATGTGCATGTCCAGGGTCTTGGTGGAGGTCCACCAGGTGGTGTCCCAGACCTGCCGCATGATCTCCTCGCGGGTGACCACCCGGCCGGCGTCCCGGACCAGCACCCGCAGCAGCTCGAACTCCTTGGCGGAGAGGGTGAGCTCCTCCTCGCCGAGCCAGGCGCGGTGCGACTCGATGTCGATCTTGACGCCGTGCGCCCCGGTGGTGAGCTGGTCGACGTTGCCGCGCCGCAGCAGGGCCCGGACGCGGGCGAGCAGCTCGGCGAGGCGGAACGGCTTGGTGACGTAGTCGTCGGCGCCGGCGTCCAGGCCGACCACCGTGTCGACCTCGTCGGCGCGGGCGGTGAGGACCAGGACGGGGCAGCTGCGGCCGTCCGCGCGCAGCCGGCGGCAGACCTCCAGCCCGTCCATCTCGGGCAGGCCGAGGTCGAGGACGATCAGGTCGACCTCCTCGCCGAGCCCCGCGGCCAGTGCGGACGGACCGTCCTCGCGGACGAGCACCTCGTAGCCCTCGCGGCGCAGTGCCCGGGCGAGCGGTTCGGAGATCGCCGGGTCGTCCTCGGCGAGCAGCACACAGGTCATGTGGTGATGGTAGTCCGCGCGGGAATGCCCGTTGGTGCCGTGAGGTAGTTCACACTGCGTGATCGTTATACGGAGCGCGATCCCTTCCCAACCGACACGCCCGGACCGCTCGTTCGGCGAAGATCCTCCGTTTTGATCTTGCAACCGAAGGAATTTGGCCCGCCGTACCATGGATCATGGAGGGAAATCTGTAGCTCTCTTTACCATCGGCATACCTAATTGACCTCTTTTGTCAGCTGATAACGCCAAATGTCGCCACGTAGAGTGGTTCTGTCCACGTCCGCCGCCACCCCCCTTGGCGGACGCTGTCAGGCAAGGAACCACTACTCATGGCGTCTACGACCATGGAGTCCGGCATACAGTCGGCCTCTTCCGGCGGCAAGACCTTCCTCGGGCACCCCCGGGGCCTCGCCACGCTCTTCATGAGCGAGATGTGGGAGCGCTTCAGCTACTACGGCATGCGTGCCCTGCTGGTGCTCTACATGACCGCCTCCGTCACCGACGGCGGCCTCGGCATGAAGCTCGCCACCGCTACCGCGGTGTACAGCGTGTACACCGCGATGGTCTACCTGCTGGCACTCCCGGGCGGCTGGATCGCCGACCGCTTCCTCGGCGCCCGGAAGACCGTCGCCCTCGGCGGCTCGATCATCATGATCGGCCACTTCCTGCTGGCGCTGCCGGTCGGCGTGTCGTTCTTCGGCGGCCTCGCGTTCATCGCGATCGGCTCCGGCCTGCTCAAGGCGAACATCTCCACGATGGTCGGCCACCTCTACGACGGGCCCAACGACCCGCGCCGGGACGGCGGCTTCACGATCTTCTACATGGGCATCAACCTCGGTGCCTTCGCCGCCCCGCTGGTCATCGGCACCATCGGCCAGAACGTCGACTGGCACCTCGGCTTCGCCCTCGCCGGCGTCGGCATGGCCCTGGGCCTCACCCAGTTCCTGCTCGGCACCCGCCACCTGAGCGCCAAGAGCGACGTGGTCACCTCGCCGATCTCGGCCGCCGAGAAGAGCGCCATCTTCAAGAAGGCCGGCCTCTGGCTCGCCGTCGCGGTCGTCTTCTACGCCGTCGTCGCGCTGACCGGCCACTTCACCATCAACTGGGCGATCTGGCCGCTGTCCATCGCCGGCCTGGCCATCCCGGTCTTCGTCTTCACCAAGGTCAAGCGCGACAAGGACCTCGACGAGACCGAGCAGTCCCGGATGAGTGGCTACATCTGGTTCTTCGTCGCCGCCGCCGTGTTCTGGATGATCTACGACCAGTCCGGCTCGACGCTGAACATCTTCGCCCAGGACCACACCTCGTCCACGCTGTTCGGCTTCGACTTCCCGTCCAGCTGGTTCCAGTCGCTCAACCCGCTGTACATCATGGCCCTGGCCCCGGTCTTCGCCTGGATCTGGGTGGCGCTCTCCCGCCGCTCCAAGAACCCCAGCACCACGGCGAAGTTCTCCTTCGGCCTGCTGATGATCGGCGCCTCGTTCATGGTCATGATGCTGGCCATGGCCGCCGCCTCCGGCGACACCAAGGTCACGCCGCTCTGGCTGGCCATGGTCTACCTGATCCAGACCATCGGCGAGCTGACCCTCTCCCCCGTCGGCCTGTCCGTCACCACCAAGCTGGCCCCGGCCAAGTACGCCAGCCAGATGATGGGCGTCTGGTTCCTCGCCGTCACCGCGGGCGACTGCGTCGCGGCCATCTTCCAGCTCGTCCTCGGCGACAAGGTGGTCGGCTCCACCTGGTACTTCGCGGTCCAGGGCGGCATGGCCCTCGTCGCCGGCGTCGCCCTGTACACCCAGCGCCGCAAGGTCGTACGACTGATGGGCGACGTCCACTGACGTCCCTCCCACCCGGCCCCGGGGCCGTCGCGGATTCCTGAGATCCGCGGCGGCCCCGGTCGCTTCTCCCCCTCGACGGGGGTCCGGGGGGTGTGCCTATGGTGCCCCATGCCGACCGACTCGATACCCCGTCAGCTCGCCCGCACCCGGCGCCTCACCCTCGGCGCCCCCGCCCGGCCGGCGGTCACCGCCGACGGCCGGACCGTCCTGTTCCTGCGCAGCCGGTCGGGTGACGACCCCGTCACCTGCCTCTGGGCCCTCGACACCGGGAGCGGTGCGGAGCGGCTGCTCGCCGACCCGGCCGCCCTCGGCGCCGACGGCCCCGACACGGACCTGCCCGAGGCCGAACGGACCCGCCGCGAACGCGCCCGCGTACACGCCCGGGGCATCACCGCGTACGCCACCGACGCCGCCGGCCGGCTCGCCGCCTTCGCCCTCGGCGGCGGCCTCTGGCTCGCCGACGCCGCCACCGGCGAGGTCCGCCGCGTCCCCACCGCCGCCGAGGTGTACGACCCGCGCCCCGACCCCACCGGGCGACGGATCGCCTACGTCGGCGGCGGCGCCCTGCGCGTCGTCGGCGCCGACGGCGGCGAGGACCGCGCGCTCGCCGAACCCGAGGCCGAGGACGTCGGCTACGGCGTCGCCGAGCACGTCGCCGCCGAGGAGATGGGCCGCACCCGCGCCCACTGGTGGTCCCCCGACGGCACCGCGCTGCTCGTCGCCCGCGTCGACAACCGCCCGGTCACCCGCCTCCAGCTGGCCGACCCCGCCGACCCCCGGCGGCCCCCGCGCGTCCTCCGCTACCCGCTGGCCGGCACCGCCAACGCCGAGGTCACCCTCTGGCTGCTCGGCCTCGACGGCCGGCGCACCGAGGTCCGCTGGGACCGGGCCGGGTACGAGTACCTCACCGCCGCCGGCTGGGACGGCCACGGCCCCTACGCCGCCGTGCAGAGCCGCGACCAGCGCACCGTGCTCACCCTCGCCGTCGACCCCGCCGACGGCGCCACCCGCGTCCTCGCCGAGCGACGCGACGGGCACTGGGTCGAACTGGTCCCCGGCCTGCCCGTCCGCACCGCCGCCGGATCCCTCGTCGACACCGCCGACGACGGCGACACCCGGCACCTCACCGTCGACGGCAAGCCCGTCACCCCGCCCGGCCTGCAACTGCGCGCCGTGCTCGGGACCGACGGCGGGCAGGTGCTCTTCACCGCCTCCGACGAGCCGACCGAGACCCATCTGTGGTCGTGGGACCAGGTCGCGGGCGCCGTCCGGCTGAGCGAGGAACCCGGCGTGCACACCGGCACGCGGCGCGCGGGAACCCTCGTCCACACCGCCCTCACGCCCGGTGCGCCCACCGGCCGCACCACCGTGCACCGCGACTCCCTGCCCACCCGGACGCTGGCCTCGCACGCCGAGACGCCCGTCCTCACCGCCCGCCCCGAACCGCTCCGGCTCGGGCCCCGCGAACTGCGCGCCACGCTCTTCCTGCCCACCGGCCACCGCCCCGGCGACGGCCCGCTGCCCGTCCTGCTCGACCCCTACGGCGGACCGGCCCTGCAGAAGGTCACCGCCGCCCCGCACTGGTGGGACCTCACCTCCCAGTGGTTCGCCGACCAGGGCTTCGCCGTCCTCGCCGCCGACGGCCGCGGCACCCCCGGACGCGGCCCCCGCTGGGACAAGAGCATCCACGCGGACGTCGCCGGACCCGCCCTGGAGGACCAGGTCGAGGCCCTGCACGCGATGGTCGCGCTGCGCCCCGGACTGCTCGACCTCGACAAGGTCGCCATCCGCGGCTGGTCCTACGGCGGCTTCCTCGCCGCCCTCGCCGTGCTGCGCCGCCCCGACGTCTTCCACGCCGCCGTCGCCGGGGCCGCCCCCGTCGACCACCGGCTCTACGACACCCACTGGAAGGAACGGTTCCTCGGCCACCCGGACGAGCACCCCGAGCGGTACGACGCCGCGTCGCTGCTGCCCGACGCCCCCGGCCTGCGGCGGCCGCTGCTGCTGATCCAGGGCCTCGCCGACGACAACGTGCTGCCCGCCCACAGCCTGCGGCTGTCCGCCGCGCTGCTCGCCGCCGGGCGCCCGCACGAGTTCCTGCCGCTCGCCGCCACCGGCCACTCGCCGAGCGACGAAGCGGTGGCGGAGCACCTGCTCCACCACCAGCTCGACTTCCTGCGGCGGTCGCTGGACCTCGGCGGAGCCCGCCGGCGGGGCCGGGGAACGCGCGGCCCCGGCCCCGCCGCCCAGGCCGTTTCCGAGTGCTCGGAGCACTCAGACCTCGCGCACGCCCGCCCGCCAGACCGCCGCCGTCAGCGGCACGCCCGGCCGGTAGGCCAGGTGCACGTGCGAGGGGGCGTCCAGCAGTTGCAGATCGGCCCGGGCGCCCGCCCTCACGACGCCGACGTCCGGACGCCGCAGCGCGTGCGCGCCGCCCGCCGTCGCCGCCCAGACGGCCTCGTCGGGCGTCATGCCCATCTCGCGCACCGCCACCGCGATGCAGAAACCCATCGAACTGGTGAAGCTGGAGCCCGGGTTGCAGTCGGTGGACAGCGCCACCACCGCCCCCGCGTCCAGCAGCCGGCGCGCGTCCGGGTAGACCGCCCGGGTGGAGAACTCGGCGCCCGGCAGCAGCGTCGCCACCGTCGCCGAACCGGCCAGCGCGGCCACGTCCTCGTCCGTCAGATGGGTGCAGTGGTCGGCCGAGGCCGCTCCCAGCTCGACGGCCAGCTGCACGCCCGGCCCGTACGTCAGCTGGTTGGCGTGCACCCGGGGCGTCAGTCCGCGTTCCAGGCCGGCGGTGAGGATCGCCCGCGCCTGGTCGCCGTCGAAGGCGCCCTTCTCGCAGAACACGTCCACCCAGCGGGCGTACGGCGCGCAGGCGTCCAGCATCGGGCCGGTGACCAGCTCGACGTAGCCGGCCGGGTCCTCGGCGAACTCGGGGGCCACCACGTGCGCGCCCAGGTAGGTGGTCTCCGGCGTGTACGAGGAGGCGATCCGCAGCGCCCTGGCCTCGTCCTCGACGGTGAGCCCGTACCCGGACTTGCACTCGACCAGCGTGGTGCCCTGCCGCAGCGCCTCGCGGACCAGCCGGGCCAGGTTGGCGTCCAGCTCGGCGTCGGCGGCGGCCCTGGTGGCGGCCACCGTGGTGCGGATGCCGCCCGCCGAGTAGGACTGCCCGGACATCCGGGCGTTGAACTCGGCGGTGCGGTCGCCCGCGAACACCAGGTGGGCGTGCGAGTCGACGAAGCCGGGCAGCAGGGCGCGGCCCGCCGCGTCGAACCGCTCGTCGGCGGCGGGCGCCTCGGCCGCCGGGCCGACCCAGGCGACGGTGTCGCCGTCGATCACCACCGCCGCGTCGGTGAGCAGGCCCAGCGGCCCGGTCCCGTACGCGGGGTCGTTGGTGACCAGCGTGCCGATGCCGGTGATCAGGGTGCTCGGAATGCTCGGGGAGGTCACGTCATGCCTTTCGGGGAGCCAACGTCTCAGCAACTCAGGGCGTCGATCGAGGACTTCAGCGCGCCCGGCACGTCCGGCACCAGCTGGTGCACGCCGTCGCGCACGACGTGCCGCCCGCCGACCACCACGTGCCGCACGTCCGCCGCCGAGGCCGCGAACACCGCGGTCTCCGCGCCCAGCCGCGGCGCGGGGCCGGCGGTGCGCACCGAGTCCAGCGCGATCACGGTGAAGTCGGCCAGCGCACCGGCCTCGATCCGCCCGGCCTCGGGCCAGCCCAGCGAGGCGTGCCCGTCCTCCGAGCCGGCCCGCAGCAGCGCGTTGGCCGTCCAGTGGCCGCGGGTGCGGGTGCGCAGCCGCTCGTCCAGCTCCAGCGCCCTGGCCTCCTCGAACGGGTCGATGACGGCGTGGCTGTCGCTGCCCAGGGTGATCGGGCAGCCGCCGGAGGCCAGCTGCCGGGCCGGGCCGATGCCGTCGGCGAGGTCCCGCTCGGTGGTGGGGCACATGCAGACGGTGGTGGAGGAGTCGGTCAGCAGCTTGACGTCCTCCTCGGTGAGGTGGGTGGCGTGCACGGCCGAGGTGCGCGGGCCGAGCGCCCCGTGGTCGGCGAGCAGCCGGGTCGGGGTGACGCCGTGCGCGGTGAGGCAGGCGTCGTTCTCGGCGGTCTGCTCGGAGAGGTGGACGTGCAGCGGCGCCCGGCGCATCGCCGCCCAGTGGGCGACGGTGCCGAGCTGCTCGGCGGGTACGGCGCGCACCGAGTGGACGGCGGCGCCGATCCGGGCGTGCTCGCGCTCGCGCAGCGCCCCGGCCCGCTCGGCCCAGGCGTCGGCGTCGCCGTCGCTGAACCGGCGCTGCGGCTTGGTCGGCTCGGCGCCGAAGCCGGAGGACAGGTAGCAGGTGTCGAGCAGGGTGATCCGGATGCCGGCCCGGGCGGCGGCCTCGATCAGCGCCTCGCCCATCGCGTTGGGGTCGCCGTAGCGGACGCCGCCGGGCGCGTGGTGCAGGTAGTGGAACTCGCCGACGGCGGTGATCCCGGCGAGCGCCATCTCCGCGTAGACGGCGGTGGCGAGCGCCAGGTAGCGGTCCGGGTCGAGCGCGCCGGCGAACCGGTACATGGTGTCGCGCCAGGTCCAGAAGGTGCCGGAGCCGACCTGGACGTGGCCGCGCAGCGCCCGGTGGAAGGCGTGCGAGTGCGCGTTGGCCTGGCCCGGCAGCAGCAGGCCGGCCAGCCGGACGGCGCCGGGCGGGCAGGGGCCGCTGTCCGGCTGCACCTTGGCGATCTTGCCGCCGGCGCCGGTGTTGATCAGGACGTCCTGCTCCACCACCGGCCCGTTGACGTGCGGCAGCCAGGCGTACTGCGCCCAGTAGGTCAGTGACACGCCAGGTCCTCCAGTACGTCGGCGAGGGCGGCGACGCCGGCCAGGCAGTCGGCCGTCTCGGCGTGCTCCGCCGGGGAGTGCGAGACGCCGCTCGGGTTCCGCACGAACAGCATGGCGGTCGGCACGGCGGATGCCAGGATTCCGGCGTCGTGTCCCGCGCCGGTGGGCAGCACGGGGGCGCCGCCCAGCCGGGCGGCCAGCCGGTCGCGCAGCGGGCCGTCGAAGCCCACCACCGGGGTGTAGGACTCGCGGGTCAGCTCGACCCGGACGCCGTCGCGCTCGCCGCGCTCGGCGGCGGCCCGTTCGATCTCCTCGACCAGCGCGGTGAGGGTGGCCTCGTCGGCCGCCCGGGAGTCCAGCCAGCCGCGGACCAGGGAGGCGATCGCGTTGGTGCCGTTGGGTTCGACGGCGACCTTGCCGAAGGTGGCCAGCGCGCCCGCCAGCCGCGCCTTCTTGCGGGCGGCGAGCACGGTGGTGGCGTAGGTCAGCATCGGATCGCGGCGGTCCTCGATCCGGGTGGTGCCGGCGTGGTTGGCCTCGCCGTGGAAGTCGAAGCGCCAGCGGCCGTGCGGCCAGATCGCCGAGGCGACGCCGACCGGCTGGTGCTCGGCGAGGTGGCGGCCCTGCTCGACGTGGAGTTCGACGAAGGCGCCGATCCGGGCCAGCCGCTCGCCGTCGGCGCCGATCGCGGTCGGGTCCTGGCCGGCCCGCTCCATCGCGTCGGGCAGCCGGACGCCGTCGGCGTCGCGCAGTTCGTAGGCGGCCTCCCGGCTCAGCACGCCGGCGGTGAGCCGGGAGCCGATGCACGCGACGCCGAACCGGGCGCCCTCCTCGTCGCCGAAGTTGACGATCGCCAGCGGGCGGGCGAACCGCGCACCGCGGGCGCGCAGTTCGTCCAGCGCCGCGAAGGAGGACACCACCCCGAGCGGGCCGTCGAAGGCGCCGCCGTCGGGGACCGAGTCCAGGTGCGAGCCGGTGACGACGGCGCCGCCGGCCTCCGGATCGCCCAGCCACGCCCACTGGTTGCCGTTGCGGTCCAGCTCGTGGGCCAGGCCCCGGTCGCGGGCCTGCTGCTCGAACCAGGCGCGGCACTCGGCGTCGGCGGCGTTCCAGGCGAACCGGCGGTAGCCGCCGGACGCGGCGGAGCGGCCCACGGGGAGCAGCTCCGCCCACATCTCCTCGAAGGACGACGTCACAGCTCACCCATCGGGACGCGGACGCCGCGCTCGTCCGCCACCTCGGCGGCCCGGTCGTAGCCGGCGTCGACGTGCCGGATGACGCCCATGCCCGGGTCGTTGGTGAGCACCCGGCGGATCTTCTCCCCGGCCAGCGCGGTGCCGTCGGCGACGGTGACCTGCCCGGCGTGGATCGAGCGGCCGATGCCGACGCCCCCGCCGTGGTGGACGGAGACCCAGGACGCGCCGGAGGCGACGTTGACCATGGCGTTGAGCAGCGGCCAGTCGGCGATCGCGTCGGAGCCGTCCAGCATCGCCTCGGTCTCCCGGTAGGGGGAGGCGACCGAGCCGCAGTCCAGGTGGTCGCGGCCGATGACGATCGGCGCGGACAGCTCGCCGCTCGCCACCATGTCGTTGAAGCGCTCGCCGGCCTTGTCGCGCTCGCCGTAGCCGAGCCAGCAGATCCGCGCGGGCAGGCCCTGGAAGTGCACCTTCTCCTGGGCCATCCGGATCCAGCGGTGCAGCGACTCGTTCTCCGGGAAGAGGTCGAGCACGGCCTTGTCGGTCCTGTGGATGTCCTGCGGGTCGCCGGACAGCGCCGCCCAGCGGAACGGGCCCTTGCCCTCGCAGAACAGTGGGCGGATGTAGGCGGGCACGAAGCCGGGGAAGGCGAAGGCGCGGTCGTAGCCGGCCAGCTGGGCCTCGCCGCGGATGGAGTTGCCGTAGTCGAACACCTCGGCGCCGCGGTCCTGGAAGCCGACCATCGCCTCGACGTGCCGGGCCATCGACTCGCGGGCGCGCCGGGTGAAGTCGGCGGGCTTCTCGGCGGCGTAGGACGCCATGTCGTCGAAGGCGACGCCGACCGGCAGGTAGCTCAGCGGGTCGTGGGCGCTGGTCTGGTCGGTGACGATGTCGATCGGCGCGTCCATCGCGAGCAGTTGCGGGACCAGCTCGGCGGCGTTGCCGAGCACGCCGATGGAGAGCGGCTGCCGCTTGTCGCGGGCGGCGGTGGCGAGCTCCAGGGCGTGGGAGAGGTCCTTGGCCTCGACGTCCAGGTAGCGGTGCTCGATCCGGCGGGCGATCCGGGAGGGGTCGCAGTCGATGCAGATCGCCACGCCGCCGTTCATGGTGACGGCCAGCGGCTGGGCGCCGCCCATGCCGCCGAGGCCGGCGGTGAGGGTGATGGTGCCCTCCAGCGTGCCGTCGAACCGCTTGTTGGCGACGGCGGCGAAGGTCTCGTAGGTGCCCTGGAGGATGCCCTGGGTGCCGATGTAGATCCAGGAGCCGGCGGTCATCTGCCCGTACATGGTGAGCCCGAGGCTCTCCAGCCGGCGGAACTCCTCCCAGTTGGCCCAGTCGCCGACCAGGTTGGAGTTGGCGATCAGCACGCGCGGCGCCCACTCGTGGGTCTGCATGACGCCGACCGGCCGCCCGGACTGCACCAGCATGGTCTCGTCCTGCTTCAGCCCTTCGAGCGTGCGCACCATGGCGTCGAAGGACCGCCAGTCCCGTGCCGCCTTCCCGGTCCCCCCGTACACGACCAGCTTCGACGGGTGCTCGGCCACCTCCGGGTCGAGGTTGTTCATCAGCATCCGCAGGGCCGCCTCCTGCTGCCACCCCCGCGCCGTCAGCCCCGTTCCCCGCGCCGCCCGTACCTCACGCGGCCCGCTCACCTGCTGCACCATGTCCCGGCCTCCTTGCGGATGAATTCATTCAGGCTCGACCCGGCTGAATATATCCAAACATCCAGCCCCCGGCCAGAGGTCGACCCCATCCGGTCGGCACCCCTCCGCCCGGCTCCGCCGCGCTACGCTGCCCCGGCCGAACCCCGACGGAGGACACCGTGCCGGAAATCCCCTTGCGCCCCGGCGCCCTGCGCACGGCAGCCGGCCGGCTCAGCCGGCTGACCGGCCTCGGCGTCGAGATCATCGGCGGGACGCTGATCCTCGCCCCGCCCCGCCGGGGCAAGCACGCGGGAACGGTCGAGCGGCTGCGGGCACGGCTCGACGCGGGCCTGCCGGACGGGTTCGCCGCCTACCAGTGCTCGTCCCTCGGCATGCCGGGCGACCAGGACGACTACGCCACTCCCGATCTGGTGGCCCTGCCCGTCGACTGGGACGGCGACGAGCGCCGGTTCGCGGACCCACACGAGGCGGCCCTCGCCGTGGAGGTGGTCCCCCGCTCCAAGGGCGCGCGGGACGTCACCGTGAAGAGCGACTGGTACGCGGCCGCGGGGGTCCGCGCGCTGCTCGTCCTCGATCCCCGGGACGGCACGTGGACGCTCCGCACCGATCCGTGCGACGGGGCCTACCTCGGCACCGTACGGGGGAAGTACGGCGAGCCCGTGGTGCCGGCAGCGCCTCTTCCGGAGGGACTGCGCACCGACGGGCTGCCGTTGTACACGGGTTGAGGCGGGCGCATCACGCCGCGGCGTCGTCGTCCCAGTTGATGCCGATCTCCTCCAGCCAGCGGCGGTCGGCGGCGTCGGGGACGGGGGTGCGGGGTGGGCGGGGGATCTCCTGGACGGGGCCGAGGCCGTACTGGTCGGCGGCCGCGGCGGCGCGGGCGTCGGGTTCGATCACGCCGACGTGGACGACGGTCTCGTCGCCCGGGTCGAGGACGGTGAGTTCGGGGTCGGGCAGACGGCGCAGGGTGACGCGGCGTCCGCAGGTCGGGCAGGACCACTCGTCGGCTCCCGAGGCGAGCCGGCCGACGAACTTCATTTCGTGGATCACGCGCATGGCGGCACCCCCTGACTGGAGTGATGCCCGCCCTGGGCGGATCGCCAACCTGCGGGTACGGTCGGCGGGACCGGCGTACGGCCGGCGGGCGACGGGGAGGGGCGGCGTGGACCGCGAGTGGGGTGTCGAGGAGAGCCTCGGCGTGGCGGCGGAGCCGGCGGCGGTCTACCGCGCCGTCAGCGAGGTGCGGCGGATGGGCGAGTGGAGCCCCGAGTGCCGGGCGGTGTGGGCCCGCCGGGGGACGCTGCGGGCCGGTGAGCGGTTCGTCGGCTTCAACCGCCGCGGCCTGTTCGTCTGGTTCACCACCTGCCGGGTGACGACGGCCCGACCGGGGCGCGAGTTCGCCTTCCGGGTGGACTCGTTCGGGCTGCCGATCGCCGAGTGGGGCTACCGCTTCGAGTCCGACGGGGACGGCGGCACGACCCTCACCGAGTACTGGCGGGACCTGCGGACCGGGCGGGGCGCGCCGGTCGCCGAACTGCTCGGCAAGGTGTTCACCGGGATGCCCCCGCAGCGGCGGGCGGCGGCCAACCGGGCCGGCATGCGGGTGACCCTGGAGCGGATCCGGCGGACGCTCGAAGCCTGAGGCCGGCTACTCCAGGAACAGGCCTCGGGACGCCGCCGACTGCTCGATGGCCTCCAGCCTGGCCTCGGCGCCGGGGAGTTCGTCGCACATGGTCTGCAGCAGCACCCGGCCGAGCATCATCGGCGCGCAGGCGGTGTCGAAGACCAGGCCGGTGCCGACGGCGGCCGGCAGCATCAGGTCGGAGAGCTTGGCGACCGGCGCGAAGACGCTGTCGGCCACGGTGATGACGGTCAGTCCGCACTCGCGGGCCACCGCCAGGGCGTCCATCAGCTCGCGCGGGTAGCGCGGCAGGGCGAAGCAGAGCAGTACGCTCGCGCCCGCCGCGGCGGCCTGCTCCAGTCGGTCCGCGAGCATGCTGCCGCCCTCGTCGAGCAGCCGGATGTCCGGGTGCACCTTGGCGGCGAAGTACGCGAAGCCGCGCGCCTGCGCGGAGGCGGCGCGCAGGCCGAGCACGGGCAGCGGGCGGGAGGCGGCGAGCAGCCGGGCGGCGCGGGTGATGGGCTCGGGGTCGGCGAGCAGTTCGGCGAGGTGGCGCAGGTGCTCGATCTCGGCGAGGACGGCCTGCTGGTGCTCGTTGCGGACGGCGTCGGCCGGGGTCTCGGGGGCGGCGGGTTCGCCGGCGCCGAGCTCGCGCAACTGCTTGCGCAGCGCCGGGTAGCCGTCGTAGCCGAGGGCGACCGCGAACCGGGTCACCGAGGGCTGGCTGACCCCGGCGAGTTCGGCGACCTCGACGCTGGACAGGAACGGTGCCTCGGTGGCGTGCCGCACCAGCGAGTGGGCGATCCGCCGCTGGGTGGGGGTGAGCCGGTGGCCTTCGAAGAGCTGGAGCAGCCGGGCGGAGGGCCCGACCGTGCCGGCGTCGTCGGTGGCGGTCATGGCGGTACCTCCGGATGCGAGCTGTTCGGATGACTGTGCAGCAGCGGGCGGCGGCTGGCAAAGACGTCTCGTACGACGGGACGCCCGCCGAGACGCCCGGGATGCGGCCCCGGGCGGGCCGCCGACCGCCTCGGGGTGACCCTGAAATCCCCCTGAGACCGCCCTGATTCCGGGCGAACGGGTGGACCCGCCCGGCCCGCCGGGCGCAGGCTGGTGTCCATGGACACTCGCCAGGACGACCTGCGGCGCGATCTGGACGCCACGTTGCAGGCCCGCAAGGAGCTCGGCAAGGAGTACGAGTCGGAGCTCCTCGACTCCTTCCTCTCCCGGCTCGACGCCCGGCTGGACGCCCGGGTGGAGCGCCGGGTCAGCGAGCGGCTCGGCCCGGCCGACGGGTACGGCCGGCCCTATGCCCCGCCGGGGCGCGGGCACGGGCAGCGCCGGTCCGGCCGTTCGAGCACCCGGCTGGCGATCGTCTCCATGGCGCTGGGCATCCCGCTGTCCGGTATCGGCGCCGGCGCCGCCGGGTTCTGGGGCCTGCTGGTGTGCTGGGGCGGCATCGTCGGCGTCAACCTCTCGGCCTCGCTGGCCGAACGCGGCGAGGAGAAGCGCCGTTCGGCGGCCGCGCGGAGCGAGTGGGAGTAGCGCGCCGTCCTGAGCCGCCGTCACCCGTCCCACCCGCTCCACGCGGTCCGTCCGACCGTCAGGCCAGCGGCCCGGTGACCCGCTCGACCGCCCGCACCAGCTCGCCGGAGGCGACCAGCGCGGCGGCGGCCTCCAGGTCGGGCGACAGGAAGCGGTCGCGCCCGGCGCCGCCCACCCCGGCGGCGCGGGCGGCGGCCAGCGCCGCGGTCGTGGCCGGGGCCGGCTCGCCCGCGGCGCCGGCCTGCCGGCGGATCTCCAGGGCGCGCGCGGCGGCGGTGAGTTCGACGGCGAGGATGCGGCCGAGGTTCTCCACCGCCTGGCGCAGCTTGCGGGCGGCGGACCAGCCCATCGAGACGTGGTCCTCCTGCATGGCCGAGGAGGGGATCGAGTCGACCGAGGCCGGCACGGCGAGCCGCTTGTTCTCGCTGACCAGCGCCGCCTGGGTGTACTGGGCGATCATCAGACCGGAGTCCACGCCCGGGTCGTCGGCCAGGAAGGCCGGCAGGCCGTGCGAGCGGGCCTTGTCGAGCAGCCGGTCGGTGCGGCGCTCGGAGATCGAGCCGAGGTCGGCGGCGGCGATGGCGAGGAAGTCCAGCACGTAGGCGACCGGGGCGCCGTGGAAGTTGCCGTTGGACTCCACCCGGCCGTCCGGCAGCACCACCGGGTTGTCGACCGAGGCGGCCAGTTCGCGGGAGGCCACCAGCTGGGCGTGCGCGAGGGTGTCGCGCCCGGCACCGGCCACCTGCGGGGCGCAGCGGACCGAGTAGGCGTCCTGGACGCGCGGGGCGTCGTCCTGGTGGTGGCCGGTCAGGCCGGAGCCCTTGAGCACGGCCAGCATGTTGGCGGCGGACAGCGCCTGCCCGGGGTGCGGGCGGATCGGGGCGTGCAGCTCGGGGGCGAGCACCTTGTCGGTGCCGAGCAGCGCCTCCAGGGTCATCGCGGCGGTGATGTCGGCGGTGGTGAACAGGCGCCGCAGGTCGGCGATGGCCATCACGAGCATGCCGAGCATGCCGTCGGTGCCGTTGATGAGGGCGAGGCCCTCCTTCTCCAGCAGTTCGACGGGCTCGATGCCGGCGGCGGCGAGCAGTTCGCCGGCGGGCTTCTCGACGCCGTCGGGGCCGGTGGCCACGCCCTCGCCCATCAGGACGAGCGCGCAGTGCGACAGCGGTGCGAGGTCGCCGGAGCAGCCGAGCGAGCCGAACTCGCGGACCACCGGGGTGATGCCGGCGTTGAGGATCGCGGCCATGGTCTCGGCGACCAGCGGGCGCACGCCGGTGCGTCCACTGGCGAGGGTCTTCATCCGCAGGAACACCAGCGCGCGGACCACCTCGCGCTCGACCGCCGGGCCCATCCCGGCGGCGTGCGAGCGCACCAGCGAGCGCTGGAGCTGGGCGCGCAGCTCGGGGCTGATGTGCCGCACGGCGAGGGCGCCGAAGCCGGTGGAGACGCCGTAGACGGGGCGCGGTTCGGCCGCCAGGGCGTCGATCCGGGCGCGCGAGGCCGCCATCTCGGCGAGCGCGTCGGGTCCGATCTCGACCCGGGCGTTCCCCCGGGCGACGGCCAGCACGTCCTCGGCGCTGACGTCGGCCTTGCCGACCCGGACGAGCGGCGCGTGGGGGGCCGCAGCACTGTGCATATCCATATACACCATCTCACCAGGTGAATGAAGATATGACAACCACTCTCGTGTGGTTGAACGTCGACCACCGCACCGGCCGGTCACCTGGATTTTCGAATACCCGCCCCGGTGGCGCACGCTGTGGGGAGGCGGACGGCGGGGAGCCGGACGCGGTGGACGGAGAGGCGGACCAGGCGATGACGCGGGCGACGGCACGGCGGCGGGTGCTCCGGCTGCGCGGGGACGGGCGCACCACCCGGCCGGACGCGCTGGCCGCCGAGGAACCGCTGGAGATCCGGCTCGGCGGCGAACCGCTCACCGTCACCATGCGCACCCCCGGCCAGGACTTCGACCTGGTGGCCGGCTTCCTGGTCGGCGAGGGCATCGTGCACACGGCCGAGGACCTCGCGGCGCTGCGCTACTGCGCCGGCACCGACGAGAACGGCGCCAACACCTACAACGTGGTCGACGCGACACCGCGCGGTGCCCGGGCGCTGCCGCTCTCCGCCCACCGCAACCTGCTCACCACCAGCGCCTGCGGCCTGTGCGGCCGGGACACCGTGGACGCGGTGCGCACCCATGTCCGCCACCCGGTCGGCGAGGACCCGCTGACCGTCCCGCCCGCGCTGCTGTACGGGCTGCCGGACCGGCTGCGCGCCGCCCAGCGGACGTTCGACTCCACCGGCGGCCTGCACGCCGCCGGCCTGTTCGACGGCCGCAGCGGCGAGCTGCTCTGCGCCCGCGAGGACGTCGGACGGCACAACGCGGTGGACAAGGTGGTCGGCTGGGCGCTGCGCGAGGGCCGGCTGCCGCTGACCGGACAGGTGCTGCTGGTCAGCGGCCGGGCCTCGTTCGAGCTGACCCAGAAGGCCGCGCTGGCCGGCGTACCGCTGCTGGCCGCCGTCTCGGCGCCGTCCTCGCTCGCCGTGGACCTCGCCGAGGAGCTGGGCCTGACCCTGGTCGGCTTCCTGCGCGGCGAGGGCGCCAACGTCTACACCCGCCCCGACCGGATCGCCTGACGGCCTCCCCTCACTTCAGCTCCGCCTCGACGAGGTCCGCCGCGCGCTCCGTACCGCCCTCGGCCCGGGCCTCGGCGCGCAGTTCGGCGAGGCGGGCGACCACCGCCGGGTCGCCGGTCAGCTCCAGCAGCGCGGCGCGCAGCGCGTCGGCCGTGGCGTCGTCGGTGTCCAGCCGCCGGGCGACGCCGAGCCCCACCAGTGAGTCCGCGTTGGCGAACTGGTCGACGGCCTGCGGCACCGCGATCATCGGCACGCCGTGGTACAGGCCCTCGCTGGCGCCGCCGGTGCCGGCGTGGGTGACGAAGGCGTCGGCCTGCGCCAGCACGTCGAACTGCGGCACCCAGCGGTGCACCTCGACATTGGCCGGCACCTCGCCCAGCGCGGCGAGGTCGGTCTGCTTGCCGACCTGGAGGACGACGTGCCAGCCGGGCAGGCCGCCGAAGGCCTCCAGGCACTGGCGGTAGAAGGCGGGCCGGTCGGTGTAGGCCGAGCCGAACGAGACCAGCAGCACCCGCTCCGCGCCGGCGGGCCGCTGCCAGCCGCCCTGGTGCGAGCGGTCGCCGAAGCACTGGCCGACGAAGGTGATCCGCTCGGTGTCGACCCGGTCCGCGTTGGGCTGCAGGGCCCGCGGGATCAGTGCGATCGCGCGGTCGGGGCGGTTCTTGAACCGCTCGACGTCCCGGACGACCGCGCCGGTGCCGGCCAGCCAGTCGCCGAACCGCCGGTAGTGCTCGGGGCCGCCGGGGCCGGTGCGCAGCGTCTCGAAGAACTCGGCCATGTCCTGCTCGATGCCCTCCCAGCCGACCATGGTGGGCGAGAGCTGGACCACCGGCACGCCGTGGCCCTCGGCCACCGCCCGCGCGGCGAAGGCGCCGATGTCGTACAGCACGAGGTCGGGCCGGTCCTCGGCGAAGAGCCGCTGCAGCACCGGGGTCATGGCGAGGGCGTCGTCGAGGAAGACGTCCTGGACGGCGACCGGGTCCTCCGGCCACCCCGAGGAGTCGCCGCCGATCGGCAGCGCCGTCGGGTACGGGACGAGCGTGGCGCCGGTGGCGGCGACGGTCTCCGCGAAGGACGGGTCGTTGACGTAGCTGACCCGGTGGCCGCGGGCGACGAGTTCGGCGATCAGGGCGAGGCTCGGGTTGACGTGGCCGTGGGCCGGGATGGAGACCATGGCGATGTGGGCGGCGGGGCGGGGCACGGGCGTTCCCTTCGGCATGTGCGAGACGAGACGGTTCGTCTCGCTGATGTTCCACAAGAATGCACCTTTCGGATCACCTCGTCAAGACGATACGGATCGTCTCGTCAGCTCGTAGGATGACGTTCATGGCCAGAGCGCAGAACACCCCCGACCCCAGCCGCCGCAGCGAACAGAGCCGCACCGCGATCCTCACCGCCGCCGCCGAACTCGTCGCCGAGATCGGCTTCGGCAAGCTCACCATCGAGAAGATCGCCGCCCGCGCCGGCGTCGGCAAGCAGACCATCTACCGCTGGTGGCCGTCCAAGGGCGCCGTCGTCTTCGACGCCTTCCTCGCCGCCAACGAGAACGCCTCCGGCAGCCTCGCCCTCCCCGACACCGGCGACCTCGGCGAGGACCTGCGCGCCGTCCTGCGGCTCACCGCCCTCGAACTCGCCGACCCCGCCTTCAACCGCACCGGACGCGCCCTCACCGCCGAGGTGCTCACCGACCCCGACCTGCTGCGCGAGTACCGCGAACGGCTCCTGGACCCGCTGCTCGAAGTCACCCGCGACCGCCTGCGGGCCGCCCGGGAGGCCGGACAGCTGAGGGCGGACGCGGACCTCGACGTCGCCGTCGAGCTCCTCTACGGCCCGCTGTACTACCGCTGGCTGCACGGGCTCGGCCCGCTCGACGCCGGCTACGCCGACCAGGTCGTGGCGGCCCTGCTCGGCGCGCTCGGCACCACCGGGGCCTGAGCCCGCGCAGCCCCCCGCCAAGCCCCCGACCGCAGTCGCCGGCCGCCACCCCGGCCGCAGTCCCCGGCTCAGGACCGGTTGCGGCGGCGCAGCACCAGCAGCAGGGCGACGACCACGGCGATCACCGCCAGCAGCACCACGGCGCCGATGACCAGGCCGATGAACCTGCCGAATCCCTTCTTCTTCTTTTTCTTCTTCTTCGACTTGTCCTTGGCCTTGTCATTGGAGTCGGCCAGCCGCGTGGTGTCGTGCCGGGCCGCCGCCGCACCGGCCCGGCCCTCCCCGCTCTGCCGGTCCGCCGCCGCCACCGCTGTCCGCGGCGCGGGCGCGGCCGCCGATGCCGCCGAAGCCGCCGAGGCGGCGGCCGGCGCGCCGCCGAACGCGAGCACCGCGGAGAGAACCAGACCCGTCAACCGAACGCGCACAGCAATCGACCCCGTTGTTTCCGATCCGGCGCGCCCCGACGGCCCGCCGACCGCCGACACCTTCCCACGCCCGCCCCGCCGCGCCCACCCCCGCCGCCGGACCGCGACCCGCTCGGAACACTCCGGTCACCGGAGCACCACAATTCCCGGGGCCGGGCCCTCAGCCCTCCGGCGGGGAGGCCGGACCGGCCAGGGCCACCGCGACCAGCGCCCGCAGCGCCGAGGCCACCTGGCCCAGCGGCAGGGTGGCGTCGTCGGCGAACAGCTCCAGCAGCCAGCCGCCCGCCGGGTTCCGGCCGCCGGCCGCCACCATGCCGCGGTAGCCGGAGACCACCAGCATGGCCTCCTCCGCCGGGTCGTTGCCCGCCGCGCCCGCGCGCAGCGCGAAGGCGCCACCGCGCACCGCCCGCCGCGTCATCGGGTAGTGGCGCAGGTCGAAGACGGCGTCCGGGGCCTCGATCTGGGCCCGCTGGGTCTCCGCCCGGGTGCTGCTCGGCCCGCTGGTCATCCGGTAGACGGCGTGCCGCGCGGTGCGCATCAGCTGCGAGCCGGGCGGCACGTAGGAGATCCACCAGCCGACCGCGTCCAGCAGCCGGGCCGCCGTCTCGGCCACCACCGCGAGCTTGCCGACGGTGTCGGCCGGGTGCACGGCCCGCGCCGCGCCCTGGCGGTCGAGCGCGGCGAGCACCGCCGTGAGCAGCTGCCCCGGGTCGGCGCTGTGCGCGGCGCCGCGGAAGCGCCGCCGGTCCCCGGCCCCGGCCCGGCCGCCCGGGCGGAACCGGCCGTCGCCGCGGTGCTGCGGATCGGCGGCGTCGGCGAGCAGCACCGTCGGGTCGGGCGAGAACCCCGGGCCGTGGCTGCGCCCGGCCACCACCGGGTGGGCGGCCCGGGCGGCCTTGGCCCGGTACTGGGCGGCGTCGGCGAGCCGGAACAACCGGTCGGGGGTGGTGACGGGGCCGATCGAGTCGCCGGTGGAGGCGACGCCGCAGGCCACGCCCTCGCCCTCGGCCAGGGCCAGCGCCCGCGCGCACAGCTCCTCGGCGGCGGCCACCACCTCGTCCGCCTTCTGCCCCTCGACCAGCAGGCAGAACTCGTCGCCGCCGAGCCGGGCGGCGAGGCTGCCGGGGAGCTTGGCGGCGGCCAGCGACAGCTGGTGGGCGAACCGTTCCAGCAGCCGGTCGCCGACCTCGTGGCCGAGCTGGTCGTTGACCCGCTTGAGGCCGTTGACGTCGCAGACCACCAGCGAGACCACGGTGTTGTCCCGGTTGTGCGCGGCCAGCGCGCTCTCCAGCCGGGCGTCCACCGCGCGCCGGTTGGCGAGGCCGGTGAGCGGGTCGGAGAAGGCGAGCTTGCGCAGGTCGGCGAGGCGTTCGGTCTGGGCGAGCCCGGCCGAGATCTGGGCGGCCAGCAGGGTCGCGTAGTCGGCGTCGGCCTCGGTGAAGGCGGGCATCCCGGCGGTGCGGGCGAGGTAGAGCTCGCCCCAGGCCTGCCCGTGCAGCACGATCGGCGCGACCACGCAGCAGGCCCGGCCGCGCCGCCGCAGCGCGGCGGCGCGCTCCTGGCAGTACGCGCCGGCGGTCGGGTGCGCGTGCCCCGCGTGCGGCTGGCTGTTGTCGGCGGTCTGCACCCAGGCGCGCGGCAGCCGGCCGGTGGTCCAGCGCTCCTCCAGGTACGTGACGATCTCGGGGAAGTCGGCGACCGGGTAGGACTCGTCCTCGGGCAGCTCCTCCTCGCCCGGGGCGAGGTCGCCGTGGTTGACCAGGACCCTCAGCCGGCCGGACTCGCGGTCCCAGACCGAGACGGCGGCCATCGTCGCACCGAGCGCCCCGGTGGCGCGGGCGGCGGCGGCGCGGACGGCCTCCAGCGGGGTGAGCGCACCGGCCATGTCCTGGGCGAGTTCGACCACGGCCCGCAGCCGCGCGTCGGTGACCTGGGCGCCCCCGGGAGCCGCCCCGGGCTCGGGGACGGCGGGCGGCTGCTGGGTCCGGCCGCGGTCCGTCATGATCGCCTCACTGCTCACCGGCTCGCCTCGCTCCCTGTGCTCGGTCCTGCTGGTGGTCCGCCCGGACGCCCGCGCCCACGACCGCTCCCGCCCGTCCGGCAGCGCCGCCCCGAGACCGATCGCACTGAGGCGCCTGCACCAAGACTATGGCGGTTTCGGTCGGTTATGCCCCGTTTTCGACTTCACGTCCGCACGGCCGTGTGACGGTCCGCCGTTCGGCGTGTCGCGGCGCGGCACCCGCGCGCCGGGCCGCCGGGCGCTACGCGGTGCGCGTCCGCCGGGAGAGCAGCCACGGCTCGACCAGCCCGAGCCCGCGCACCGGGCGGCGCCACATCGGCTGCAGATTGAACCGGTGGGCGGCGTCCGGTCCCGGGGCCTGGCCGGACGGCGGCATCCCGGCCGCCGCCGACAGCGCCTCGGCGAGCCCGGGGCCGTCCAGGTCGGGCGGGGCGACGCTGCCGTTCTGCTCCAGCGCGGCCGCGAACTCGCCGTCGATCAGCACCGCGTCCTTGGGCGCGATCGAGGTGAGCCGGCTGGCCAGGTTGACCGTGGTGCCGAAGACGTCGCCCATCCGCGAGGTGACCGTGCCGAAGGCCATGCCGACCCGCAGCGCGGGGATGGTGTCGTCCTCGGCCAGCGCCTCGATCAGGCCGAGCGCGATCCCGGCGGCCGTCACCGGGTCCTCGGAGACGAAGAGGATCTCGTCGCCGAGCGTCTTGATCACCCGGCCGCCCTGGCCGACGATCAGGTCGGAGCAGGTGTTCTCGAAGGTCTCGACCAGCTCGCCGAGCTCCTCCTCCTCCAGCCGCCGCGACAGCCGGGTGAAGCCGACCAGGTCGGCGAAGCCGACGGCGAGCCGCCCGCTGGTGATCTCGTTGTCGTCGGCGGCCTGCACCACCCGGCCGGTGACGGCGGCCAGCTGCCGCCGCCACACGTACACCAGGAACTGCTCCAGCTCCGGCAGCAGCAGCTCGACCAGCGGGTACGCGACGTCGGCGCGGGTCAGGCCGGGCTCGACGGACTGGGTGAGGTTCTCCAGGAAGGTGTCCATCTGCCAGCCCGCCAGCCGGGCCGTGGTCTGGCCGGTGGACCGGGCCACCTGGATCGCCATCGACTCGCTCAGCAGGCCCGACTCGACCAGGCCGGCCAGCCGGCGCAGCGCGATCACGTCGCCGTCGGTCAGCGCCCGGGACTGCCCGATGTCCGGGAAGCCCATCGCCCGCCAGAAGCGGGTGGCCAGCTCCATCGGGACGTCGGCCGCCCGGGCGGCCTGGTACGGGGTGTAGCGGCGCGGCGCGTCCAGGATGAGGCGTTCGAGGTCGAGGGCGACGGTCTGGTCGTCGGAGCCCGCCGGGCCGCCGTTGCCTCCGGCGCCGTTGCCGCCGCCGTTGCTGCCGTCCTCTGCCACCGGTCCGTCCCCGTGCGGTCGCCGCACTCGCCTCGTGTCCTGCCAGTCCGGGCGCGCCCGCCACCCGGCGGGCAGTGGCGCGCCTCACACTGCTGCCAGGTGGAATGTTCGCACGGAATCGCGCGATCCGGGGCATCCGCCCGGGTCAAGGGGAAGCAAGGGGACGCACGGGGCGCCCGCCCGGCGTACGGCGCCGCTACCGCGTGCCGCGCGGCTCCGGGCGCACGTGGACGACGTCCCCCGCGCCGACCGCCCGCCGGGCACCGTCGGGGGTGCGGACCACCAGCCGGCCGTCCCCGTCCACCGCGACCGCCTCGCCGCGCAGTTCGCGGTCGCCGGGCAGCAGCACCTTCACCGGACGCCCCAGCGTGGTGCAGCGGTCCGCGTACGCGCGCAGCAGGCCGCTGGCGTGGGGGTCGCCCGCGGCGGCCGTCCACTCCCCGTACAGCCCGGCGAACTCGCGCAGCAGGGCGCGCAGCAGGGTGGACCGGTCGGTGACGGCGGCGCCGGCCAGGGCGAGCGAGGCGGCGGTGGGAACGGGCAGTTCGGCGTCGCGCAGCGAGACGTTCAGGCCGAGGCCGGCGACCACCGCGCCGCCGCCCAGCTCGGTGAGGATGCCGCCGAGCTTGCGCTCCGCGCCGTCGATCTCCACCTGGAGGTCGTTGGGCCACTTCAGGCCGACCTCGACCTCGGCGACCCGGCTCAGGGTGCTCGCGGCGGCCACGCCGACCAGGATCGGCAGCCAGCCGTAGCGTTCGACGGGTACCCCGTCCGGGCGAAGCAGGACGGACAGGAAGAGACCGGAGCGGGCGGGGGCGCTCCACTGCCGTTCGAGCCGGCCGCGGCCGGAGTTCTGGGCCTCGGCGACCAGCACCGCGCCCTGCGGGGCGCCCTCGCGGGCCCGGGCGGCGAGGTCGGTGTTGGTGGACCCGGTCTCCTCGACGATGTCGAGGGAGGTCCAGAGCCCGCCGGGGAGCAGCAGGTCCCGGCGGAGCGCGGCGGCGTCCAGCGGCGGGCGGTCCAGGTCGGTCCACGGCGACGGCCCGGCGTGGCCGAGACCGCGCAGTCCACTGCGGCGGGGGGTGTCGGAGGTCATGCGGTTCACCCTAGAACGGGCACGGCCCGGCGAGGCCGTAGGCCGCCCCATCGTCCCCCACAACCGGCGTCAATCACAGTGTGTCGCTGGCCATAACGGTCGGACATTACGTCCAACCCCCGCGCTGGCTACGCTACCCAACGGTAGTTCGTTGTGCCGCCCTGCACCCCTCGTCCGCGCCGGCCCCCACCCGGCCCGCGCGCCCCCGAAAACAGGTCGCGGCCCAGGATGCAGGGAGAGCCACCGCAATGACCGAGGCGTCGTACGACCCGCACACCACCGCCGGCAAGCTCGCCGACCTCCGGCGCAGGATCGACGAGGCGGTGCACTCCGGCTCCGCCAAGGCCGTGGAGAAGCAGCACGCCAAGGGCAAGCTGACGGCCCGCGAGCGGGTCGCGGAGCTGCTGGACGAGGACTCCTTCGTCGAGTTCGACGAGTTCGCCCGGCACCGCTCGACCAACTTCGGCCAGGAGCGCAACCGGCCGTACGGCGACGGCGTGGTCACCGGCTACGGCACCGTCGACGGCCGTCAGGTCGCCGTGTTCGCCCAGGACTTCACCGTCTTCGGCGGCTCGCTGGGCGAGGTGTTCGGCGAGAAGATCGTCAAGGTGATGGACTTCGCGCTGAAGACCGGCTGCCCGGTCATCGGCATCAACGACTCCGGCGGCGCCCGGATCCAGGAGGGCGTGGTCTCGCTCGGCCTGTACGGCGAGATCTTCCGCCGCAATGTGCACGCCTCCGGGGTGGTCCCGCAGATCTCGCTGATCATGGGCCCCTGCGCGGGCGGCGCGGTCTACTCCCCCGCGATCACCGACTTCGTGGTGATGGCCGACCGGACCTCGCACATGTTCATCACCGGCCCCGACGTGATCAAGACCGTCACCGGCGAGGACGTCGGCATGGAGGAGCTGGGCGGCGCGCGCACCCACAACACCAAGTCCGGCAACGCGCACTACCTGGCCACGGACGAGAAGGAGGCGGTCGAGTACGTCAAGAGCCTGCTCTCGTACCTGCCGTCGAACAACCTCTCCGACCCGCCGTCCTTCCCGGAGGAGGCGGACCTGTCCGTCACCGACGAGGACCTCGAACTCGACACCCTGGTGCCGGACTCGGCGAACCAGCCGTACGACATGCACAAGGTCGTCGAGCACGTGCTCGACGACGGCGAGTTCCTGGAGACCCAGCCGCTGTACGCGGGCAACATCATCACCGGCTTCGGCCGGGTCGAGGGCCACTCGGTGGGCATCGTCGGCAGCCAGCCGATGGACCTGGCGGGCTGCCTGGACATCGCCGCCAGCGAGAAGGCCGCGCGGTTCATCCGCACCTGCGACTCGTTCAACATCCCGGTGATCACCTTCGTCGACGTGCCCGGCTTCCTGCCCGGCACCGAGCAGGAGTGGGACGGCATCATCCGCCGCGGCGCCAAGCTGATCTACGCCTACGCCGAGGCGACCGTGCCGCTGATCACCGTGATCACCCGCAAGGCCTTCGGCGGCGCGTACGACGTCATGGGGTCGAAGCACCTGGGCGCCGACCTCAACCTGGCCTGGCCCACCGCGCAGATCGCCGTGATGGGCGCGCAGGGCGCGGTCAACATCCTGCACCGGCGGGAGATCGCCGAGGCCGAGGCGGCCGGGAACGCCGACGAGCGGCGGGCCGAGCTGATCGCCTCCTACGAGGACACCCTGCTCAACCCGTACCTGGCCGCCGAGCGCGGCTACGTGGACGCCGTGATCGCGCCGAGCGAGACCCGCCGGCACATCGTGCGCGGGCTGCGCGCGCTGCGCGGCAAGCGCGAGGTACTGCCGCCGAAGAAGCACGGGAACATTCCGCTGTAGTCGCTTCGAGCAGGAACGCCGCGAGAGGATTGAGCATGGCCCCGATCCACGTGCTGCACGGGCAGCCGACCCCCGAGGAGCTGGCCACCGTCCTGGCGGTGGTCCAGGCCCGGGCCGCCGCCGCGCAGGCCGCAGCCGAGGCCGCCCGCCGCGCCGGCGCCGGCCCGGACTCCCCCTGGAACGACCGCGCGCGCCGGCTGCGCGCCGCCCCGCGCCCCGGCGTCAACACCTGGCGCACCTCCGGCTGGGCCGGCTAGCACCCCCCGGGGTGCTCCCGCGGACGCCCCCCCGGGCGTGCACTTTGCAAAGTCGTCGCTTTGCAAAGTGCACGCGCCTGGGAGCCGCTCCGCACACGGGCGGAGCGGCTCCTCGTCGAGGCCCGTGACGACTTTGCAAAGTCGTCGCTCTGCAGAGTTCCGGGCGACCGGCGCGCCGAAGAGCCCGGATTGCCCCGAAAGCTGAGTACGGATACTCAGGCGCCCCCGGCGCCCGCCGGAGCACCCTGGAACGATGCTCTGGTCAGACCCCCGCGACGAGCCCTCACCGGAAGCCCGCCGGATGCAGAAGAAGCTGCACCGGGCCGGCCATGTGCTCGCCGTCCTCGCCCTGCTGCTCGCCGTCCTCCTGATGATCTGACGATCACCGGGCGGCGGACCGCCCCGGGCCTCCCTCTACCCTGGTGGGCATGACCGACCGCCGCACCCTCGTCCTCGCCTCCGCCTCCCCCGCCCGCCTCGGGCTGCTGCGCCAGGCGGGCCTCGACCCGCGCGTGGTGGTCAGCGGCGTCGACGAGGACGCGCTTACCGCCGCCACCCCCGGCGAACTCGCACTCGTCCTCGCCCGGGCCAAGGCCGAGGCCGTCGCCGCCGGCCTCACCGACGGCGAACTGGTCGTCGGTTGCGACTCGGTGCTGGAGCTGGACGGCCTGGCCCTCGGCAAGCCCGCCGACGAGGCCGAGGCACTGGCCCGCTGGCGGTCCATGCGCGGGCGGGCCGGCGTGCTGCGCACCGGCCACTGCGTGATCGACACCGCCAACGGCCGGCAGGCCTTCGCCACCGCCTCCACCACCGTGCGCTTCGGCACCCCCGACGACGCCGAGGTGGCCGCCTACATCGCCACCGGCGAGCCGCTGCACGTGGCGGGCGCGTTCACCCTGGACGGCCGCTCGGCGCCGTTCGTCGAGGGCATCGACGGCGACCCGGGCAACGTCATCGGCCTCTCCCTGCCGCTGCTGCGCACGCTGCTCGCCGAACTGGACGTCCGGATCACCGACCTCTGGGCCTGACCCCGGCGTCCCGGGGCGACCGTCGCCGGTGCGCCAAACACCGGCGCAATTGTCGCCAACCGCCCTGTTGGTAACCTCGATTGATGCACGCTGGAGGGGCGTCCGGACCGCATCGGCGCTCCGGGGCGACGGGGGAGGTGGCGAGCGGATGACTGACGGTCTGCTCAACGTACTGCTGGGCCTGCTGGCCAGCGCGATCAGCGCCGCACTCGGCTGGCTGGGCCAGAGCCTGCGCCGAAGACGCCGGCTGGAACGGGCCAGGGCCTTCCTCGGCCTGCCCGCCGGCAGCGAGTGCCTGATCGTGGTCAACCGCAGCATCGGCACCGGCGCCCACCCCCGGACGGTCACCCGGCGCGACGCCTTCGCGCTGATGGAGCTGGCCGCCCTGGTGAAGGAGTGCGGCGCGCACGCCGACCTGGTGGCGCACGACGCCGCACCACGCGGCCTCGGCGCCAGGACCGAGCTCTGCTTCGGCGGCCCCGTCTCCAACGAGCGGATGGCCGCCCACCTCGCCTGGGGCCTGCCCGGGGTGACCGTCTCCAGCGGCCTCGCCCGGCCGGACAACACCATCACCGTCGGCGGCCGGTCCTACGCCGCCGACCCGGAGGCCGGCGAGTACGTGCTGCTGGCCCGGCTGGCCACCCCCGAGGACGGCCGCCCGGTCTTCCTGGTCTCCGGCCAGACCGGCACCGCCAACCACGCCGGGGTCCGCCACCTGGTGAACCACCACCGCCGGCTGGCCCGCCGGTACGGCACGGACGGCACCTTCGCCCTGCTGCTCAAGGTGGTCAACCCGGCCGCCTACGGGCCCGACGTCGTCGAGGAGGTCGCCGACGTCACCGCCGCGGCCCTGGAGCGCGCACCCGCCCCGCCGGGCGCCCCCGCACCGGCCTCCGCGCCGCCCGCCCGGACCCCCGCGCCCACCGCCACCGCTTGAGCCCGGCTCGCGGAGCGCCGGCGGTGTGGCCGAGCCCACCACCGCGCCACGCCGCCCCGTCACCGAGCGCAAGCGCCGGGCCGCCGCCACCGCACCCACCACCACCTGCAAGGACTCCCGTCGGGCCGCCCACCACCCGTCCGGGCGCATCACCCTCCGTGTGGGATAGTTCACAACCTGGGGCTACTCGCCGGTACCGCCCAGGAATCCATAAACTCGACGAGGTTCAAGAAGGGAGCCACAGTGCGCAAGGTGCTCATCGCCAACCGCGGGGAAATCGCCGTCCGCGTCGCCCGTGCCTGCTCGGACGCCGGTATCGCCAGCGTCGCCGTCTACGCCGAGCCGGACCGGGATGCGCTGCACGTCCGCGCGGCCGACGAGGCTTACGCGCTGGGCGGCGACACCCCCGGCACCAGCTACCTGGACATCGCCAAGGTCCTCCAGGCCGCCGCCGACTCGGGTGCGGACGCCGTCCACCCCGGCTACGGCTTCCTGTCGGAGAACGCCGACTTCGCCCAGGCCGTGATCGACGCGGGCCTCACCTGGATCGGCCCGCCGCCGCAGGCCATCCGCGACCTCGGCGACAAGGTGACCGCCCGGCACGTGGCGCAGCGCGCCGGTGCCCCGCTGGTGGCCGGTACGCCGGACCCGGTCTCGGGTGCCGACGAGGTCGTCGCGTTCGCCCGCGAACACGGTCTGCCGGTGGCCATCAAGGCGGCGTTCGGCGGCGGCGGCCGCGGCCTGAAGGTCGCCCGCACGCTGGAGGAGATCCCGGAGCTGTACGAGTCCGCGGTGCGCGAGGCGGTCGCCGCCTTCGGGCGCGGCGAGTGCTTCGTCGAGCGCTACCTGGACAACCCGCGGCACGTGGAGACCCAGTGCCTGGCCGACAAGCACGGCAACGTCGTGGTCGTCTCGACCCGTGACTGCTCGCTGCAGCGCCGGCACCAGAAGCTGGTCGAGGAGGCGCCCGCGCCGTTCCTGACCGCGGAGCAGAACGCCGAGCTGTACCGGGCGTCGAAGGCCATCCTCAAGGAGGCCGGCTACGAGGGCGCCGGGACCTGCGAGTTCCTGGTGGCGGTGGACGGCACGATCTCCTTCCTGGAGGTCAACACCCGTCTGCAGGTGGAGCACCCGGTCACCGAGGAGGTCACCGGGATCGACCTGGTCCGCGAGATGTTCCGGATCGCGGACGGCGAGGAGCTCGGGTACGGCGACCCGGAGGTGCGCGGTCACTCGTTCGAGTTCCGCATCAACGGTGAGGACCCGGGCCGCAACTTCCTGCCGGCGCCGGGCACGGTGACGCTGTTCGCGCCGCCGTCCGGCCCGGGCGTGCGCCTGGACTCGGGTGTGGAGACCGGTTCGGTGATCGGCCCGGCCTGGGACTCGCTGCTGGCCAAGCTGATCGTGTCCGGCCGGGACCGCAAGCAGGCGCTGGAGCGGGCGAAGCGCGCGCTGGCGGAGTTCAAGGTCGAGGGCATGGCCACCGCCATCCCGTTCCACCAGGCGGTCGTCACCGACCCGGCGTTCGCGCCGGAGGTGCACGGCGGTGACGGGCCGTTCAAGGTCTTCACCCGGTGGATCGAGACCGAGTTCGACAACACCATCCCCGCGTTCTCCGGTGCGGCCGGCGAGGGCGAGGAGGCCGAGGGCCGGGAGACCGTGGTCGTCGAGGTCGGCGGCAAGCGGATCGAGGTGTCGCTGCCGTCCTCGCTGGGCGTGTCGAGCGCTCCGGCGGCCGGTGCGGGGGCCGCGAAGGCCAAGCGCCGGGTGGGGGCGAAGAAGGCCGGTTCGGCGGTCAGCGGTGACACGCTGGCGTCGCCGATGCAGGGCACCATCGTCAAGGTCGCGGTCGAGGAGGGCCGGGTCGTCGCGGAGGGCGAGCTGATCGTCGTCCTGGAGGCGATGAAGATGGAGCAGCCGCTGAACGCGCACAAGGCGGGCACCGTCGTCGGCCTCAAGGCCGAGGTGGGGGCGAGCGTCTCCAGCGGTGCGGCGCTCTGCGAGATCAAGGACTGACGCCTCCCGCGTCGCTCCGCCGCCGGTCCGTACACCTTCGGGTGTGCGGACCGGTCGTGTTCTCGGCGGTGGAGCAGGTGATGACGCAGGCGGTGGAGCGAGCGGTCGAGCAGGTGGCGGACGACCGGGCGGTGCGGGAGCGGTGCGGGGGTCAGCGTCCGCGCTGGAGGCCGAGTTCGGCCAGCCGGGCCGGCAGCGGCCCGCCCGGGCCTCCCGGCCCGCCGGGGCCGTGGACGCCGGGCCGGCGCTGGCCGGGCAGCGGGGCGCCGCCGCCGGGGGGCGGCGCGACGGGGCGGCGGGCCGGCGGTCCCGGCTGGGTCTGGTGGACGGGGCCGCTGCCGGTGCCGTGCACGGGGGCGTCGCCGGACGGCGGGGCGCCGAGCGGCGCGAGGTCGATCTGCACGCCGCAGTCGGCGAGCGCGTCGAGTTCCCGGGCGGTGGTGTCGTCGGCGGTGGCGTGCTCGTCGGTGACGAGGCGGGTGATGCTGTCGGTGGGGACGGTCGGGAACATGCTGTCCGCGCCGAGCTTGGTGTGGTCGGCGAGGACGATCACCTCGACGGCCGACTGCACCAGTGCCCGGTCCACGCTCGCGGAGAGCATGTTGGCGGTCGACAGGCCGCGCTCGGCGGTCAGTCCGCTGCCGGAGATGAAGGCCTTGGAGACCCGCAGCCCGTGCAAGGACTGCTCGGCGCCGCTGCCGACCAGGGCGCAGTTGGAGCCGCGCAGGGTGCCGCCGGTCATCACCACCTCCACCCGGTTGGCGTGCGCGAGCGCCTGGGCGACCAGCAGCGAGTTGGTCACCACGGTCAGCCCGGGCACCCGGGCGAGGCGGCGGGCGAGTTCCTGGGTGGTGGTGCCGGCGCCGACCACCACGGCGTCGCCCTCCTCCACCAGGCCGGCGGCGAGATCGGCGATGGCGCTCTTCTCGGCGGCGGACAGGTGGGTCTTCTGCGGGTAGCCGGGTTCGCGGCTGAAGCCGCCGGGGAGCACCGCGCCGCCGTGCCGGCGGTCGAGGAGCCCTTCTGCCTCCAGGGCCCGTACGTCGCGGCGCACGGTCACTTCGGAGGTCTGGACGACGCGGGCCAACTCCCGGAGCGAGACCGCTCCGTTGGCGCGCACCATTTCGAGGATCAACTGGCGACGTTCTGCTGCAAACACAGAACCGACGGTAACCTGCGTGACCGTCTGCTTTCAGGCGTTTGCTGCTAGTAGCGGGAATTGCTCACGCCGGAGCGGCGCGTGACCGTACAATGCGCGCCGTCGGTGATCCGGGACTGCGCCCGCCGTCCGAGTGACGGCCGGGGATGCGCGAAGGGCGGCCGCCGAACGGCGACCGCCCCCAACTGAGCGCCCTGGGCTCAGGATTCGCCCTCGGCGCGCTTGCGGATGTGGAGCTGGCGGGCGGCCTCGGCGGTGGAGCCGGAGACCGACGGGTAGACGGTGAAGGCGCTGGCCACCTGTTCGACCGTCAGATTGGCGTCCACCGCGAGCGAGATCGAGTGGATCAGCTCGCTGGCGCGCGGGGCGACCACCACGCCGCCGACCACGATGCCGGTGCCGGGGCGGCAGAACAGCTTCACGAAGCCGTCGCGGATGCCCTGCATCTTGGCCCGCGGATTGCCGCGCAGCGGGAGCTTGACCTCGACCGCGTCCATCTTGCCGCACTTCACGTCGGCGGCGGTGTAGCCGACGGTGGCGATCTCGGGGTCGGTGAAGACGTTGGAGGCCACGGTCTTGAGGTTCAGCGGCTGCACCGCGTCGCCGAGCGCGTGGTACATGGCGATCCGGCCCTGCATGGCCGCCACCGAGGCGAGCATGAAGACGCCGGTGCAGTCGCCGGCCGCGTAGACGCCGGGGGCGCTGGTGCGGGAGACCCGGTCGACCTGGATCTGGCCCCAGTCGTTGAGCTTGACCCCGGCCTCCTCCAGGCCCATCTCGGCGGTGTTCGGGATGGAGCCGACCGCCATCAGGCAGTGGCTGCCCTCGATCACCGTGCCGTCGGAGAGGATCACCTCGACGGTGTCGCCGATCCGCTTGGCGCTCTCGGCCCGCGAGCGGCTCATCACGTTCATGCCGCGGCGGCGGAAGACCTCCTCCAGCACCTCGGCGGCGTCCGGGTCCTCGCCCGGCAGCACCCGGTCGCGCGAGGAGACCAGGGTGACCTTGGAGCCCAGCGCCTGGTAGGCGCCGGCGAACTCGGCGCCGGTGACGCCGGAGCCGACCACGATCAGCTCGCGCGGCAGCTCCTCCAGGTCGTAGACCTGGGTCCAGGTGAGGATCCGCTCGCCGTCGGGCTGGGCGTCGGGCAGCTCGCGCGGGTGGGCGCCGGTGGCGATCAGCACGGCGTCGGCGCGCAGCGACTGGACGCTGCCGTCGGGCGCGTCCACCAGCACCTCGCGGGAGCCGTCGACGGCCTGGCCGCCGGTGCCGAGCCGGCCGCGGCCGCGCAGCACGGTGACGCCGGCCCGGGTGACGGACTGGGTGATGTCGTGGGACTGCGCGATGGCCAGTCGCTTCACACGACGGTTGACCTTGCCGAGGTCGACGCCGACCACGCGGGCGGGGCTGTCGATGTGCGGGGTGTCGTCGGCGACGATGATGCCGAGTTCCTCGTACGAGCTGTCGAAGGTCGTCATCACCTCCGCCGTCGCGATCAGCGTCTTGGACGGCACACAGTCCGTGAGCACCGCCGATCCGCCCAGGCCGTCGCGGTCGACGACGGTCACCTCCGCGCCGAGCTGAGCGGCCACCAGCGCCGCCTCGTAGCCGCCGGGTCCGCCACCGATGATCACGATCCGAGTCACGTCAACCATTGTCCCGCACGCCGGGAGCACTGCCACGCCGGGGTCGGGGCTTCTGTCGGATCGGCCGGTGAACGTAGGCTTCCCCCCATGCCCCTTTACGCCGCGTATGCCACGAACCTCGATGCCCGGCAGATGACCCGCCGCGCCCCGCACTCGCCGCTGCGCGGCACCGGGTGGCTGTCCGGCTGGCGGCTCACCTTCGGCGGCGAGCACCTCGGCTGGGAGGGCTCGCTGGCCACCGTGGTGGAGGACGAGAAGGACCAGGTCTTCGTCTCGCTGTACGACGTGGCACCGATGGACGAGGAGGGGCTGGACCGCTGGGAGGGCGTCCAGCTCGGCATCTACCGCAAGATCAAGCTGCGGGCGCAGACCCTGGACGGCGACGTGCCGGTCTGGACGTACGTGCTGAACGACTACGAGGGCGGCCTGCCCGCGGCCCGCTACCTGGGCCTGATCGCGGACGCGGCGGAGAGCGCCGGCGCCCCCGACGACTACGTCCTGGACCTGCGCCGCCGTCCCTGCTGAGGTCCGGCCCGACGAAGCGACCCGGGCGGCCCGGCCCGAACCGCCGGGCCGGCCCGACGCACCGGGGCGGGGCCGAACCGGCCGTGCACGCCATCCGGGTAACGATCCGGCACGTCGTACCAGGAATTTCTACGCGCGTAGCCGTTTCCCGTCTATCCTCGGACACGTGAACGCATCTCCTGAGTCGGTCGTCTCCGCCGACCCCTACGCCGCCGCCCAGGCCGCCGCCGAGCGCCTGCGCGAGCTGACCGGTGCCGAGCGCCACGACGTCGCCCTGGTGATGGGCTCCGGCTGGGTGCCGGCCGCCGACGCCCTCGGCGAGACGGTGGCGGAGTTCCCGGTCACCGACCTGCCGGGCTTCCCCGCCCCCGCCGTGGCCGGCCACGCCGGCAAGATCCGCTCGGTGAAGATCGGCGAGAAGCGCGCCCTGATCTTCCTCGGCCGCAACCACTACTACGAGGGCCACGGCGTCGCCACCGTCGTCCACGGCGTGCGCACCGCCGCCGCGGCCGGCTGCGGGATCATCGTGCTGACCAACGGCTGCGGCGGCCTGCGTCCCACCTGGACGCCCGGCCAGCCGGTCCTGATCAGCGACCACATCAACCTGACCGCCGACTCCCCGATCGTCGGCGCGAACTTCGTCGACCTCACCGACCTCTACTCCAAGCGGCTGCGCGAGCTGTGCCGCGAGGTCGACCCGAGCCTGGACGAGGCCGTCTACGTGCAGTTCCGCGGCCCGCACTACGAGACCCCGGCCGAGGTCAACATGGCCCGGGTGATCGGCGGCGAGCTGGTCGGCATGTCCACCACGCTGGAGGCCATCGCGGCCCGCGAGGCCGGTGCCGAGGTGCTGGGCATCTCCCTGGTCACCAACCTGGCCGCCGGCATGACCGGCGAGCCGCTCAACCACGCCGAGGTGCTGGAGGCCGGCAAGGCCTCCGCCGAGCGCATGGGCGCGCTGCTGGCGAAGGTCCTGGAGCGGATCTGACGCCGGAGCGGATGCGGACGGCATGAGCGACGGGGCCCCGGTCGGGTG
>NZ_JBHVER010000049.1:0-42619 GCF_042802195.1 Kitasatospora sp. NPDC057500
AGCCGATCCCCGCTCCGAAAAGCGAATCCGGCCGCAATCCCCGAAAACAGGCACACCGAATAAACCCTGAGCCGGAACACGTCGAAAAGACGACGACGCGCCTCGGCCCGTAACCGGGAAGAGGTGGTGTTTCAGAGGATTGGCCGCCCCGGGACCGTCCGCGCAGACGCGTGTCCGGTGCTCCCTGCCGAGCGACTAGAGAACACTACGCCCATTCGGGGGCGAAGGCAAACGGCCCACGCGGACGATGCGGGTGCAGACCGCGCGGCCGGCCTTCACGTACTCGCCGTTGGGGTGGTCGCTGCCGGTGACCCGGTCGCGGGCGGCGGCCTCGTCGCGGCCGCCGGCGCGGTGGCGGTCGAGCAGGCGGGCCTCGCGGACGGCGTCGTCGGTCTCGACGTACCAGAGTTCGCGCAGCAGCCGCCGGGCCTCCGGCCAGGGGTGGTCGGCGGCGGCGAGGTAGTTGCCCTCGGTGATGACGAGGCGGGTGTGCGGGTGGACCACGTGCCGGGCGGCTACCGGTTCGTCGAGGCCGCGGTCGAAGTCGGGGACGTAGATGTCCTGGAAGCGCTCGCCTGCGACCCGGCGCAGCAGGGCGATGTAGCCGTGGGCGTCGAAGGTGACGGGTGCGCCCTTTCGGTGGCCGAGGCCGAGGCGGTCGAGCTGGGCGGCGGAGAGGTGGAAGCCGTCCAGCGGGAGGTAGGCGGCGCTGCCCGGGCCTTCGCGGCGTTCGACCTCGGCGACGAGGTGCCGGGCCAGGGTGGACTTGCCGGCGCCGGGCGGGCCGGCGAGTCCGAGGATGGCGCGGGCGTCGCTGCCGGGGCCGCGCAGCAGGCCGAGGGCGAGGGCGGTGAGGCCGGCCGCGTCGAGGTCGGCCACGGTGGACGGCGCCGTGGAGCGGTCCGCGTTCATGGGCGCACCCTATTCAGCGTTCGGCGAGGGCGGGAAGGTCCAGGGTGAGGGTACCGGCGTCGGCGTCGAGCAGGGCGGGGACGCCGAGCGGGACGGTCAGGGTCGAGGGGCAGTGGCCGAAGCCCAGTTCCCAGACGACCGGTATGCCGAGCGGTCCGAGGCGGTCGAGCATGACGTCGCGGACCCGGTCGAGCGGGCCGCAGCCCTCCCAGGAGCCGAGGGCGATGCCGGTGACGCCGTCGAAGGCGCCGGAGCGCAGCAGCTGGGTGAGGAGGCGGTCGAGCTGGTAGGGGTGCTCGTTGACGTCCTCCAGGAGCAGGATGCTGCCCGCGTAGGAGGGGCGGGCGGCGGGGGTGCCGCGTTCGGCGGCCAGGACGTGGGTGCAGCCGCCGGCGGTGGTGCCTCGGGCCCGGCCGGGGACGAGGGCGGTGGCGGTGGCCGAGGTGAGGACCGTCGTGGCGGCGGGGTCGAAGAGGGTGCGGCGCAGGTGTTCGGCGGTGGGGCCGTCCTCGACGAAGGTGGCCGTGGCGCTCATGGGTCCGTAGAGGGTGGCGAGGCCGAGGCGCTGGGCGAAGGCCTCGTGCAGCGAGGAGACGTCGCTGAAGCCGATCAGGACCTTGGGCGGGACGGTGCGCAGGGCGTCCCAGTCGAGGAGGTCGACCATGCGGTGGACGCCGTAGCCGCCGCGGGCGCACATGACGGCGTTGACGGTGGGATCGAGCCAGGCGGTCTGGAGGTCGGCGGCGCGGTCGGCGTCGGTTCCGGCGAGGTGGCCGAGGACGGGGTGGGTGTCGAGGACGTGCGGGGCGACGGTGACGCGCAGGTCCCAGGAGCGCAGGAGGGCGGTGCCGGCCGCGAGCCGCTGGGGGTCGATGGGGCCGCTGGTGGCGACCACCGCGACGTGGTCGCCGGGGCGCAGGTGCGGCGGGCGGGTCAGTCCTCGGCCGGGGGCGTTCGGGTGGTGGTCCATGGCCGGGTTCCTTCCGGGGCGTGGTCTCGGGGCCGGTGTGCGACCGGCCCCGAGAGGTTATGCCCCTGACGCGTTCACAGCGATCCCATGACCTCGCGCACTTCGGCGAGGGTGGCGTCGGCGACCGCGTTGGCGCGTTCGTTGCCGGCGCGCAGGACGTCGCGGAGGTGGCCGCGGTCGGCGGCGAGTTCGGCGCGGCGGGCGCGGATCGGGCGGAAGTGCTCGTTGACGGCCTCGGTGACGGTGCGCTTGAGCGCGGCGGCGCCGCCGTCGCCGATCTCCTCGGCGACCTCCTCGGGTGCGCGGTCCTGGCAGAGGGCGGCGAGCAGGACGAGGTTGGAGACCTCGGGGCGGGCGGCGGGGTCGTAGGTGATGCGGCGGTCGGTGTCGGTCTTCGCGCCCTTGAGGAGCCGCGCGGTGGTGTCCTCGTCGGCGCCGAGCGGGATGGAGTTGCCGCGGCTCTTGCTCATCTTGCCGCCGTCGGTGCCGAGCAGCAGCGGGGCGGCGTCCAGCAGGGCCCGGGGGCGGGGGAACACGGTGGTGCCGTCGGGGTGCGGGTAGCGCTCGTTGAACCGGCGGGCGACGGTGCGGGTGACCTCCAGGTGGGGCAGCTGGTCCTTGCCGACGGGGACCAGGTCGGCCTTGCAGAAGAGGATGTCGGCGGCCTGGTGGACGGGGTAGGTGAGCATCAGTCCGTTGACGGCGGCCTGGCTGGAGTGGGCGATCTCGTCCTTGACGGTGGGGTTGCGATGGAGTTCGGCGACGCTGACCAGGCTGAGGAAGGGCAGCAGCAGCTGGTTGAGGGCGGGGACGGCGCTGTGGGTGAAGATCGTGGCGCGGTCGGGGTCGATGCCGGTGGCGAGGTAGTCGAGGACGAGGTTCTCGGTGTGCTCGGCGAGGCGGTCGGCGACGTCCCGGTCGGTGATGACCTGGTAGTCGGGGATGACCAGGAACATCTCGACGCCCAGGCGCTGGAGGCGGACGCGGTTGCGCAGGCTGCCGAAGTAGTGGCCGAGGTGGAGCGGTCCGGTGGGGCGGTCGCCGGTGAGGACGCGGTGGGCGGCCGGGTCGGCGTGGACGCTCCCGTCGAGGGCGTCGAAGCCGGCGAGGTCGGCGGGTTCGGCGACAGCGGTGGCGGTGGTCGTGGTCACGGGGGTTTCTCCTCGGTACGGCGGTGGTGGCGGCCGTCCGGGGCTCGGGGCCCGTCCCGTCGGAGAAACGCAGCAGGGCCGTCCATCCCGGACGGCCCTGGTCAGGCGTGACTGGTGGCCGTCCTAGGACGGCCACCAGTCGAGACCTGCGAAGCGCTTCATGGGTTCGAGGATAGCGGGTGCCCGCCCGGGCCCGCCGTTCGGTTCCCCGGTCGCCGTCAGTCCTCGACGACGAGGGCGGGGGTGTCCTTGCGGAGCGTCTCGCCGCGGAAGAACGCGGGCCGGTAGACGCCGTACACGAGCATCAGGACCGCGCCGAGCAGGAGGATGCCGACACCGATGACGAACACCGAGCCGATGCCGAACACGGCGCCGCTGCCGTACTCCGGGTCCCAGGCGTCGGTGAGGGTCTGCAGGAAGACGCCGCTGAGCAGGACGCCGCCGAGCAGCGGGGCGACGCCCTTGACGAGGAGGTCGCGCAGGCTGTCGCGGAGCGAGCGGCGGAAGTACCAGACGCAGGCGAAGGCGGTCAGCGCGTAGTAGAAACAGATCATCAGACCGAGGGCCAGGATGGTGTCCTGGACGACGTTCTCGCTGATCACGCTCATGCCGACGTAGAAGGCGGCGGTGGCGATGCCGGCGGCGACGGTGGCGAAGCCGGGGGTGCGGTAGCGCGGGTGGACGGTGCCGAAGCGCGGCGGCACGGCCCGGTAGGCGCTCATCGCGAGCAGGGTGCGGGCGACCGGGATGAAGGTGGTCTGCAGGCTGGCGGCGGCGCTGGCGACGACGGCCACGAAGAGCAGGATGCTCCACGGCGAGCCGAGCACCGGGCGGGCCAGGGCGGCGAAGACGTTGTCGGCGGTGTCGGGGTTGCCGAGGCCGGTGCCGGCGGTGCCGACGCCGGCGAACATCTGGGCGGCGATGGCGACCAGCAGGTAGGAGCCGACCAGGGTGACCATCGAGATCATCGCGGCGCGGCCCGGGGTCTTGGCGCTGCCGCTGGTCTCCTCGTTCATGGTGAGGCAGGTGTCCCAGCCCCAGTACATGAAGATCGACAGGGACAGGCCGGCGGTGAACGCGCTGAACGAGCTCACTTCGAGCGGGTTGAGCCAGGAGGCGGAGAAGCCGATCGAGTCCGGCAGGTCGCCCGCGGCGGCCTTGGCGATGGCGATGCCGGAGAACAGCAGCAGGACGGCGAGCTGGAGGCCGACCAGGCTGTACTGGAACCACTTGGTGGCGGTCATGCCGCGATAGCTCATCGCGGTGGCGGCGGCGATCAGCACGACGACGGTGGCCAGGTGGACGGCCTTGTTGTCGTTGAGGTCGGCGACGGCGCCGCTGCCGGTCATCTCGCCGAGCATCAGGTAGAGGAAGTCGGTGGCCACCCCGGCGAGGTTGGACAGCACGATGATCGTGGCGACCGTCAGGCCCCAGCCGGCCATCCAGCCGACCCGGGGGCCGAAGGCCTTGACCGTCCAGGTGAAGGACGTGCCGCAGTCCGGGAAGTCCTTGTTCAGCTCCTTGTACGCGAAGGCGACGAGCAGCATCGGCAGGAAGCCGGCCAGGAAGACCGCGGGCATCTGGACGCCGACCGCCGTGACGGTCGGACCCAGCGTCGCGGTCAGGCAGTAGACCGGGGCGACCGTGGAGACGCCCAGGACCACGCTGCTCAGCAGGCCGACGGAGTTGCCCCGTAGACCCTTGTCCCCCGCTGCCCCCGCCGCACCCGGACCGGTGCCGGGAGCTCCACCGGTGGCGCCACTGACCGGGGCACCCTGCGGAGCGGCGGGCGCCGTTGCCCGGCCGCTGCTTCCGTGCTCTGAGAGCTGCTGATCAAACACCAGCGCACCCTAGGTGCGGGTACCGAAGGTTGAGTAGACCAACCTTGGGTGATCTGAGCCACTCCCTTCGATTTGCCTGAGAGTGGCCAAAGCTTGCCCGGTGATGCATGGGTTGTTAAGGCGTGTACCTTTATTTCTAAGGGTCGTTACCGAATTGATTTGCCTGGTATGTCATGGTTTGTGATGCTTCCGGGCCCGAATCCGCCCTGCTCGGGCGGTGCGGCGGGAAACGCGCCGGATTCGTCGGATAGGTTTGCCTCACCTAACCCCGACTTGTCCGTGAAGGAGTGCCGCGTGTCCCCCACCTCCGGCCGCCCGACCGCCCCCCGCCCCACCCGTCGCACGCTGCTCACCGCGGCCCTCACCGGCGGAGCCGTGCTCGGCCTCGGCGGCATGCTCACCGCCTGCGGCAGCTCGGACGGCTCCGGTTCCGGCGGCTCCGGCGCTTCCGGCGACACGACGGCCAAGCCGTCCGGCGGCTCCACGCCGGACCAGAAGTCGGTCAAGCAGGGCGGCGACGACTACGCCACCGTGATCGAGAAGATGAAGGCCTTCGGCACCGACGCCGCCCCCGGCGTCTACCCCCGGACCATCAAGCACGCGATGGGCGAGACGGTCCTCCCCGCCAAGCCGGTCCGGGTCGTGGTCCTCGACACCGGCGAGCTCGACAACGTCGTCTCGCTCGGCATCCAGCCGGTCGGCGTCGTCCACACGGAGGGCTCCAAGTCGATGCCGTCCTACCTCAAGGACAAGGCCGGCAGCCCCGCCAACGTCGGCACCATCAACAGCCTCAACCTGGAGGCCATCGCCGCGCTCAAGCCCGACCTGATCCTCGGCAGCCAGCTGCGCGCCCAGGACCAGTACGAGCAGCTGTCCAAGATCGCGCCGACCGTCTTCTCGCTGCGCCCCGGCTACCCGTGGAAGCAGAACTTCCTGCTCAACGCGACCCCGTTCGGCCTGGAGGCGGAGGCCAAGTCCCAGCTGGACGCCTACCAGGCGGCCGCCGCGGCGATCGGCGCCGGGCTCGGCGACAAGAAGCCGACCATCACGCCGCTGCGCTTCATGCCCGGCAAGACCCGGCTGTACGCGGAGCTGTCCTTCATCGGCACCATCCTCATCGACGCGCAGCTGCCGCAGCCCAAGATCATGCAGGTCAAGGAGCTCGCGGTGGAGATCAGCCCCGAGCAGATCGACAAGGCGGACGCCGACTGGGTCTTCTACGGCGTCTACGGCACGCCCAGCTCCACCAACCAGGACGCGGTGCTCGGCGGGGCGCTGTGGAAGACGCTCGGCGCGGTCAAGTCCGGTCAGGCCCGTCCGGTGCCGGACGAGACCTGGTTCCTCGGTCTGGGCGTGGCCGCGGCCAACGTCGTCCTGGCCGACCTCAAGGGCTTCGTCGCGGCCGGCGCCTGACCGGCGGCCCGGGGGCGGCCGGGCCGAGGAGGCGTCAGGACGTGGGGCGGGCGGGACGGATGGGACGGATGGGACGGAACGGCGGCGCCGGGCGCACGAGGCGGAAACGCGCTTGGAGCAGGCCGTCCGGTGCGGGAGGATCGACGGCACCGAACCCCGAAGGGCCCGTGCCAATGACCACGCTCGACCGCACCACCGCCGACCGGCCCCCGTCGGCCGCACCGCTCGTGCCGCTCGTCCCGTCGGCGCCCTCGCGCCCCGACGGGGCGACGGGTGCGGACGGTGACGCGGCCGCCGTTCCGGCGGGCGCTGCGACCCGCTGCTCGATCGCGGCGGCGGGGGCCGACGGCCGGGCGGGCGGCGCGGCGTGCGTCCTGCCGGGCGGGTCCGTGCCGCGGCCGCGCGGCGACGACGCCGTCGGCGGTCGGGCCGGCGGGCCGGACGGCCGCCCGGGTGACGGTTCGAACGACCGTCCGGGTGGCGGTATGAATGATCGTTTCAGCGGCGGTTCGAGTGACGTTTCGGACGGCGGGGCCGGTGGCGGCGAGGGCTTCGTCCGGCTCCAGCAGCCGCCGGTCGCCCAGGACCGGACCGTTCCCGTGCTGCGGGCGGCCCGGGAGGAACTGCGCAGCGTGGTCACCCGGCGCCCCGCGCCCTCGCGCCGACTGCGCCGGATGCACCCGCAGGCGGGCGGTGCCGTCCGCTCCGACGCCGCGCGCACCGGCCCGGTGCCGGCGGCGGACCTGCCGACCGTCCCCGCGCCGCGTACCGGCGACGACGGCCCGACCGGTACCGGTACCGGCACCGGTGCGCGATCGGCGGCCCGCGGCGAGGCCCCGCTGGGCGTCCTGATCGGCGGCACCCCGAACCTGCCGGAGACGGCCGGACGCCCTGCGCCCGCCGGGACGTCCGGGCGTCCCGAGGCGCGGCCGGCCGTCCGGACCGCCGCCGAACTCGTCCGTCTCGGCCGGGGCACCTGTCTGGTGGTACTGCCCGCCTGGCGGCCCGCGATCGCCGTGTCGGTGCCGACCGAGCACCTGCTGAGCGCCACCGGGCTCGCCTACGAGCGGCTGGCCGGGGCGCAGCTCTCCGTCGTGATCAACCCCGGTGCGCTGCACGACCGGGAGCTGGAGCCGCGCGACTGGCAGGCCGGCCCGCCCGGTCGCACCGGTCGGCGCGGCGGGCGCCGGACGGCCTGAGGGAGTCCGGCCGCTCAGGCGGGAGCAGGCCGTTCACGGGCGGGCCGGGCGTTCGGAACGTAGCCGAGGTCGACCGGCTCGGGTGCGCGGCGATCGGTGAGCCAGCCCTCCCGTACGGCCGCCAGCAGGTCGGGCAGCCGGGGCGGCCAGAGGGCGTCCGCGTTCTCGTCGGCGAGGTCCTCGGGTGTCCACCAGCGCCAGTCGAGGATCTTGTCGGCGGCGTGCACCGCGCTGACGTCGCCGACCGGGCCGCGGTGCGGGCCGCTGGTGAGGTAGATGTGCTCGTGCTGGCGGACCGGCGTGCCGTGCCAGGTGAAGTCGTGTTCCCAGGTGCAGAGCAGCGGGCCGGGTTCGAGGTCGGACCAGCCGGTCTCCTCCCAGAGTTCGCGACGCGCCCCCGTCCACGGTGACTCGCCGGGCTCGATGCCGCCGCCCGGCATGGTCCAGTGCACGCCGACCTCGCTGTTGTCCGAGCGCAGGAGGAAGACGGAGCCCCCTTCGTCCAGGACGACCGTGCGGGCCGCCTGCCGTGGGACCCTTCGCGCGTTACGCCGCAGGTTTCGCATCGGGTCACTCTCGCAGCGGGCCGCTCCGGGCGTCGAGCGGATTCCACCGGACGCCGCCGGGCGCGGCCGCGCCCGGCCGGCGGGTCTTCGCAGCGGACTGCCGGACGGGTGCCCGGGCGGGCGCGTCCGGGCGGGTCGAGGCCTGTGACGTCGGGGTTTTGACGGCCCGCCGATCGGTGGGTGGCCTTACCCTGACGCCCATGCCCGCACCCGCCTTTCTCCTTCCCGCCCATCCGCTGGACCCGCGCCGGATCGACCCGCAGTTCGCCTGGGAGGCCAGGCTGTTGCGCGACCTGGGCGGCGAGCACCACCTGGTCGACCATGACGCGCTGCTCGCCGGGGACGCCCAGGTGGCCGTCCGCGGCGTGCCGGCGGGGCGCGGGGCGTTCTGGTACCGGGGGTGGATGCTCCCCTCGCACCGCTACGCGGAGTTCGCCGCCGCCCTGTCGGAGCGCGGCGGGCTGCTGCTGACCACTCCGCCCGGGTACGCCTCGGCGCACGAACTGCCGGGCTGGTACGAGGTGTTCGAGGGTGCCACGCCGCCGAGCGTCTGGCTGCCGCTGGCGGGCGCCGGGGGTGTGGGAGTGGAGCCGCCCGGTGCGGAACGGCTGGCGCCGGCCGTCGCCCGGCTCGGCGGGCGGGGGCCGGCGATCGTCAAGGACTACGTGAAGTCCCGCAAGCACGAGTGGGCCGAGGCCTGCTACATCCCGGAGCTGGCGGACCTGTCGGCCGTCGAGCGGGTGGTCGCGCGGTTCGTGGAGTTGCAGGCCGAACACCTGGCGGGCGGTGTGGTGCTGCGGCGGTTCGAGGAGTTCACCCGGGTGGGGTGGGACACCCGTGGCGGCCCGTCCGGCGACGGTTCCGACGGCACAGACGGCACCGACGGCACCGACAGCTCCGGTGATCCCGACGGGGCCGACGGCGTCCCGGGCGGGCGGCGGCGGGCGGTGGAGGCCCGGGTGTGGTGGCTGGACGGCGAGCCGGTGCTGGTCGGACCGCATCCGGACCTGCCCGGCTGCCCGGCCGCTCCCGACCTGTCCCTGGTCCGGCCGCTGGTACGGGCGCTGGGCTGCCGGTTCGTCACCACCGACCTCGCCGAGCGGGCCGACGGGTCCGGTTGGCGGGTGGTCGAGGTCGGGGACGGGCAGGTGAGCGAGCTGCCCCGGGGGATCGATCCCTCGGCGTTGCTGATCGCGCTGCTCGCGGCGTGACCGGGTGGACCCGACGGGGCGGCGGGCCTGTTCGAGTACCCGCCGCCCTGTGGTCGGGTTATCCGATGACCGCGTCCGCGGCCGGCACGGGAGCGGCGCCGCTCCCGCCGTGGCCCTCCGCCACGAACGCCTGCCAGAGCCGGGTGTAGGCCCCGCCCCGAGCGAGCAGTTCGGTGTGCGTGCCGTCCTCGACCACCCGGCCGTGGTCCAGGACCACGACCCGGTCGGCGCGCTCGGCCGTGGTCAGCCGGTGCGCGATGACGAGCGTGGTGCGGCCGCCGCTGAGCCGGTCCGCGGCGTGGTTGACCGCCGCCTCGGTGGCCAGGTCGAGGGCCGCGGTGGCCTCGTCCAGCAGCAGGACGTCCGGATCGACCAGTTCCGCCCGGGCCAGCGCGATCAGCTGGCGCTGGCCCGCCGAGAGGTTGCGTCCCCGTCCCGCGACCTCGTGGTCGTAGCCGCCGGACAACCGGACGATCATGTCGTGCGCGCCGACCGCCCGGGCCGCCGCCTCCACCTCGGCCGCCGAGGCGCCGGGCCGGCCGTAGGCGATCGCCTCGCGGATCGTCCCGGCGAACAGGTAGGCCTCCTGCGGCACCACGCCGAGCCGGTGCCGGTACTCGGCGAGGTCGTAGCGGGTCAGGTCCACGCCGTCGACCCGCACGGTGCCGGCCGTCGCGTCGTAGAACCGGGCGACCAGCTTGACCAGGGTCGACTTGCCGGCCCCCGTCTCGCCGACCAGTGCCACCGTCTGCCCGGCGGGGATCCGCAGGCTGACGTCGGTGAGCACGTCCGGGGCGCCGTCCGCGCCGCCGTTGTAGGCGAAGCCGACGCGGTCGAACTCGATCTCGCCGCGCAGCCCGGCCGGGACCGGCACCGGGTCGGCGGCCTGGGCGGTGCTGGTGGGGGTGCGCAGCAGTTCGCGGATCCGGCCGAGGCCCACCGCCGCCTGCTGGTAGCCGTCGAACACCTGGGAGAGCTGGTTGACGGGGGCGAAGAACAGGTCGATGTAGAGCAGGTACGCCACCAGCGCGCCGACGGTGAGCGTCCCGGCGTCCACCCGCGACGCGCCGACGATCAGCACCAGTGCGGCGGCGACGCTGGAGAGGAACTGCACGAACGGGAAGTAGAGCGAGATGTAGAGCTGGGCCCGGACGCGGGCGTCCCGGTAGGCCATGCCCCGGGCGACGAAGCGGTCCGTGTTGGTGTCCAGTCGGCGGAACGCCTGGACGATCCGCATGCCGGCCACGTTCTCCTGGAGGTCGGCGTTGACCGTGCTGATGAGGTCCCGGGAGATCTCGTACTGGGCCTTGGACTTCCGGCGGAAGACCAGGGTCGCCACCACCAGCAGCGGCAGCACCGCGAAGACCGCCAGGGCGAGTCCGGCGTCGATCACCAGCAGGGCCGCGAGGATGCCGAGGAAGGTCAGCAGGCTGACCACCGCGGTGACCACACCGGTCTGCAGGAACGAGGTGAGCGAGTCCAGGTCGGTGGTCATCCGGGTCATGATCCGGCCGGACAGCTCGCGCTCGTAGTAGTCGAGGCCGAGCCGGTTGAGGTGGGCGAAGATCTTGAGCCGGAGCGTGTAGAGCACCCGTTCGCCGGTGCGGCCGCTGACCCGGTTCTCGGCGCTCTGCACCGCCCAGTCCAGCAGGACGACCACCAGCGCCGCGAGCGAGGCGACGGTGACGCCGGTCATGACGCCCTTGCTGACGCCGTCGTCGATGCCGTGCCGGATCAGGATCGGCAGGACCAGGGCGGCACCCGCGTCCAGGGCGACCAGCAGCAGTGCCAGGGCGAGCGGTGCGCGGAAGGGGCGCAGCAGGCGGCGGAGGCTGAAGTCGGCGTCTCCGCGCTCGGCCTCGGTGCGGGGGATCGCCGGGGTGTCGGTGGCCGGCGGGAGGGCGGTGACCTTGGCGAGCAGGTCGGGGGCGGCGGTGCGGGCCGCCTTGGCCAGGGCCGGGGTGGGCATCGCGGGGTGCGCGGACGGCGCGGTGGGCTCCCCCGCCCGGGCGGCCGGGTCCTGTGCGCTTGCCGGGATCTGTGCGCTTGCCGGGTCCTGCGCGTCCGTCGGGTCCGCAGGCTTCGGCGCGGCGGGTGCGCGACCGGCCTCGGGGTCGGTGATCAGGGCACGGTACCGGGGACATCGGGCTTCGAGTTCCTCGTGCGTGCCGAGGTCCAGCAGCCGGCCGCGGTCCAGGACGGCGATCCGGTCGGCCAGCTGGAGGGTGGAGCGGCGGTGGGCGATCAGCAGCGTGGTGCGGCCGGCCATGACCGAGCGCAGCGCGTCGTGGATCTCCGCCTCGATCTGCGGGTCGACCGCCGAGGTGGCGTCGTCCAGGAGCAGGATGCGGGGGTCGGTGAGGATCGCCCGGGCCAGGGCTATGCGCTGGCGCTGGCCGCCGGAGAGGGTCAGGCCCTGCTCGCCGACCTTGGTCTCGTAGCCGTCGGGCAGGGCCCGGACGAACTCGTCGGCCTGGGCGGCGCGGGCGGCGGCGACGACCTGCTCGTCGGTGGCGTCGGGGCGACCGTAGGCGATGTTGGTGCGGACCGTCTCGGAGAAGAGGAAGCTCTCCTCGGGCACGGTGCCGATGGCCGCCCTGACCGAGTCCAGGGTGAGGTCGCGCAGGTCGTGGCCGTAGAGGCGGACGGCGCCGGCGGCCGGGTCGTAGAAGCGCGGCACCAGCTGGGCGACGGTGGACTTGCCCGAGCCGGAGGCGCCGACCAGGGCCAGGGTCTCGCCGGGCGCGAGGCGCAGGCTGAGGCCGTGCAGGACGGGTGCCGGGTGCTCGGGGTCGTAGCGGAAGCCGACCTGGTCGAACTCCAGCGCCACCTCGGTGGTGAGCGGGCCGACCACGCGGGGACCGGGGGTGCCGGCCTGGGCCTCGGGGGCGGGGGCGGGCACGGGGGCGGGGGCCGGGTCCAGGGCGAGGTCGAGGGTGACGGCGTCCGGGCGCTCCTGGACCAGCGGGCGCTCGTCGATCAGCTGGAGCACGCGCTCGACACCGGCCCGGGCCTGCTGGCCGACCGTGATGACCATGGTCAGCATCCGGACCGGGCCGGTCATCTGGGCGACGTAGGTGGAGAAGGCGACGAAGGTGCCGAGCGAGACCCGGCCGTCGACCGCCAGCCAGCCGCCGAAGGCCAGCACCGCCACCTGGGCGAGCGCGGGGATCGCCTGCATGGCGGGGTTGTAGCGGCTGTTGAGCCGGATCGAGCGGAGCCGGGCCGCGAAGAGGTGGCGCGAGGCCGCCTCCAGCTTGTCCAGCTCCTGGGCCTCCTGGCCGAAGCCCTTGACCACCCGGACTCCGCCGATCGACTCGTCGACCACGCCGGCGACGGCGGCGGCCTCCTGCTGGGCGGCCCAGGTGGAGGGGAAGAGCCGCTTGCGGCTGAGCGTCGAGACCCACCACAGCGCCGGGGCCATGACCAGGGCGACCAGGGTGAGCGGCGGCGAGAGCCAGATCATCACGCCGAGCGACATGGCGAACATGATCAGGTAGCCGGTCATCATCGGGAGCATCGAGAGCAGCCCGTTGACCAGCTGGAGGTCGGAGGTCGCCCGGCCGACGACCTGGCCGGTGTCCAGGCGGTCCTGGCGGTGGCCGTCGAGTCTGCCGAGCGAGCGGAAGAGGTCGGCGCGCAGGTCGTGCTGGACGTCGACGGCCAGCTGTCCGCCGTAGTAGCGGCGGACCTGGGTGCAGCCGAACACCACGGCGGCGGCCAGCAGCAGCGCCACGGCCCACGGGGCGAGCGGGCGGGTGTGGGCGGTGATGACGTCGTCGATGATCACCTTGGTGACCAGGGGCACCAAGGCGGTGACGGCCATGCCGAGGAGCGAGGCGCCGAAGGCCAGCAGCACGCTGCGCCGGGAGCGCCAGCAGTAGCCGAGCAGCCGCCGGAGCCAGCCCGCGCCGTCGGCGGCGCCGTCGGCACCTGCTCCGTCGCGGTCGCGGCCTTCGCCGGTGGTGGCGGTGGTGGCGGTGGCGGTCGTGGGGTCCGGGGCCGGTCGGGCGTGCCCGTCCCCGGGCCCGGCCGGGGTGTCGGTTCGGGTGCCGCTCGGGGAAAGCTCCACCGTAGATCCGTGAGTCTCAGGCATATTTAGGGATGCTAACCATTCCGTCGGGTGGCCGCCATGGAGTTTCAGGCCAGGGCGAGCCGGGAGTCCCGGCCCGACGGAGGAGGCAACAGCCCGCAACCAGCACTGATTCCCGGCGGACCGGACCGGCGCGCCCGCTACCAGGGTCTCCGACGGGGCCCGGAGCCGCCCACCGCCCACCGGCGCAGGGGGCGGACCTCCCTTGGTCCTAGGCCGTCGGCCCGAGCGTGCACCGACCCGGAGCCCGCGCGGCGCCGGTCGCTCCCACCGGCACCCGGACGGCGCAACCGGCCCGGACGGGATCCCGAATCAGGTCCGCGCGCCGGCACCGGTGCGGGCGGACTGGGCGGCGACGGTGTCGGCCGCCGCCGAGAAGGCCCCGTGGGCCAGGTCGTGCAGCAGCGCGGCCATGGCGTCACGGGCGAGCCCGGCCCGCTCGTCGCCCTGGGCGGGGTTCGGTCCGTGGCTGTGCGGGGTGGAGTTGATCAGGCCGAAGACGGCGTGCACGGACGCCCGGGCGACCGGCTCGGCGGACGGGGCCGCGAGCGGCGGGTAGGCCTGGCGGACCACGTCGACCCAGAGTTCCACGTAGGCGCGCTGGAGTCGGCGGACGGTCCGGCGGTCCTCCTCGCGGAGGTTGAGCAGTTCCCGGTCGTGCAGGGTGATCAGGTCCCGGTCGTCCAGCGCGAAGTCGACGTGGCCGCCGATCAGCGCGTCCAGCGCGGCGGCCGGCCCCTCGTTGCCGCCCGCCCGGCGGCGCCCCTCCTCCAGCAGGCGCTCGCTGATGCCGACGAGGAGGTCGGCGAGCATGGCGTCCTTGCCGGCGAAGTGCCGGTAGAGGCCGGGGCCGCTGATCCCGACGGCCTTGCCGATCTCGTCCACGCCGACACCCAGGAAGCCCCGGGCCGCGAACAACCGGGCGGCCTCCTTGCGGATCTGGTCGCGGCGCGGGAGCCCGGAGGCGGCTGGGACATTCGGCATGCGGTCCATCGTAGACAGTGGGGTTATCGGTCGTTAACCTGGGCGGCGGAAGTTAACGTTCATTAACGTGTGGGGGTCGCGGGCTCAGCAGCCCCGTCGACCCACCTGCCGCCGAGGGCAAGGGAGCTCTTGGGATGGTCATCTCCACCGCCGGCGCACCCACCGGCATCAACGGCAGCGCGGCGGCCGGCACCCCGGGCGCCGCCGCGCCGGCGCCCCGGCTCGGCACCGCGGTCGACCCCGGTTCCGAGGCGTACCGGGCGAACGCCGCCGCCCATCGGGCCCTGGTCGGCGAACTGCGCGAGAAGCTCGGCACGGCCGCACTCGGCGGCGGCGCCAAGGCCCGCGCCCGCCACACCGCGCGCGGCAAGCTGCTCCCCCGCGACCGGGTGGACACCCTGCTCGATCCGGCCTCCCCCTTCCTCGAACTGGCCCCGCTGGCGGCCGACGGGATGTACGACGGCGCCGCCCCGGCCGCCGGGGTGATCGCCGGCATCGGCCGGGTCGCCGGACGCGAGGTGGTCGTGGTCGCCAACGACGCCACCGTCAAGGGCGGCACCTACTACCCGATGACGGTGAAGAAGCACCTGCGCGCCCAGGAGGTCGCGCTGGAGAACCGGCTGCCCTGCGTCTACCTGGTCGACTCCGGTGGCGCCTTCCTCCCGATGCAGGACGAGGTCTTCCCGGACCGCGACCACTTCGGCCGGATCTTCTACAACCAGGCACGCCTCTCGGCCGCGGGCATCCCGCAGATCGCCGCCGTGCTCGGCTCCTGCACGGCCGGCGGCGCCTACGTCCCGGCGATGAGCGACCAGGCCGTCATCGTCCGCAACCAGGGCACCATCTTCCTCGGCGGGCCCCCGTTGGTGAAGGCGGCGACCGGCGAAGTCGTGACGGCCGAGGAGCTCGGCGGCGGCGACCTGCACTCACGGACCTCCGGCGTCACGGACCACCTGGCCGAGGACGACGCCCACGCCCTGTCCGTCGTCCGCACCATCGTCGCCGGACTCGGCCCGCGCCCGGCCCGTCCGTGGCCGCTCACCCCGGCCGAGGCGCCGGCCGTCGACCCGGCCGGCCTGTACGGGGCCGTACCGGTCGACCCGCGCACGCCCTACGACGTGCGCGAGGTGATCGCCCGGCTGGTCGACGGCAGCCGGTTCGCCGAGTTCAAGGCCGAGTACGGCGCGACCCTGGTGACCGGGTTCGCCCGGATCCACGGCCACCCGGTCGGCATCGTCGCCAACAACGGCGTGCTGTTCGCCGAGTCCGCCCTCAAGGGCGCCCACTTCATCGAGTTGTGCGACCAGCGGGGCATCCCCCTCCTCTTCCTGCAGAACATCACCGGGTTCATGGTCGGCCGCCAGTACGAGGCGGGCGGCATCGCCAAGCACGGCGCCAAGATGGTCAACGCCGTCGCCTGCACCCGCGTCCCGAAGCTGACGGTGGTGATCGGCGGCTCGTACGGAGCCGGCAACTACTCGATGTGCGGCCGGGCCTACTCACCCCGCTTCCTGTGGATGTGGCCGAACGCCAAGATCTCCGTGATGGGCGGCGAGCAGGCCGCGTCGGTGCTGGCCACCGTCCGCCGCGACCAGTTGGAGGCGCACGGCGAACAGTGGCCCGCCGAGGCGGAGGAGGAGTTCAAGCGCCCCGTGCGCGAGCAGTACGAGCGCCAGGGCAACGCCTACTACGCCACCGCCCGGCTCTGGGACGACGGTGTGATCGACCCGATGGACACCCGCACCGTGCTCGGCCTGGCGCTCACCGCCTGCGCCAATGCCCCGCTCCCGGCGCCCGGACCGTTCGGCGTCTTCCGCATGTAGCGCCCCTCCCGCGGGCGGCGGCCCACCCGCTCCGCCGCCTCCCCGGTGCCCGGCACCCACCCGGGGCCACCACCTCCTTCGTACGGCTCCCCTCGACCCGGAGGAACGCCTCCCATGTTCGACACAGTTCTGGTCGCCAACCGCGGCGAGATCGCCGTCCGGGTGATCCGCACCCTGCGGCGGCTCGGCGTGCGCTCGGTCGCCGTGTTCAGCGACGCCGACGCCGACGCGCCGCACGTCCGCGAGGCCGACGTCGCGGTCCGGCTCGGCCCGGCCGACCGCAGCGACAGCTCCGCCGCCGAGACCTACCTGCGGACCGACCAGATCCTCGCCGCCGCCCGCCGCACCGGCGCCCAGGCCGTCCACCCCGGCTACGGCTTCCTCGCCGAGAACGCCTCCTTCGCCCGCGCCTGCGCCGACGCCGGCCTCGTCTTCATCGGACCTCCTCCCGCCGCGGTCGAACTGATGGGTGACAAGATCAACGCCAAGGAGGCCGTACGGGCCGCCGGCGTTCCGGTCGTTCCGGGCAGCCGGGCCACCGCGCCCACCGACGAGGAACTCGTCGAGGCCGCCGAGGAGATCGGCTACCCCGTGCTGCTCAAGCCGTCCGCCGGCGGCGGCGGCAAGGGCATGCGCCTGGTCCGCGACCCGGCCGACCTGCCGACCGAGATCGCCGCGGCCCGACGCGTCGCCCGCACCGCCTTCGGCGACGACACCCTGCTGCTGGAGCGCTGGATCGACCGGCCGCGCCACATCGAGGTCCAGGTGCTGGCCGACGCCCACGGCACCACCGTCCACCTCGGCGAACGCGAGTGCAGCCTGCAGCGCCGCCACCAGAAGCTGATCGAAGAGGCTCCCTCCGTTCTGCTCAACGCCGCGACCCGTGCGGCGATGGGCGCCGCGGCCGTCCGCGCCGCCGAGTCCTGCGGCTACACCGGCGCCGGCACCGTGGAGTTCATCGTCCCCGGCATCGGCCCGGACTCCCCCGACACCGACGAGGGCGTGCGGGACTTCTTCTTCATGGAGATGAACACCCGTCTCCAGGTGGAACACCCCGTCACCGAACTCGCCGTCGCGGTGGCCGCACCCCGCCCACGGGGCTCGGCCACCGGCGCCCCGGCCGACGCCGACCGGCCCCGGCGGCTCGACCTGGTCGAGTGGCAGCTGCGGATCGCCGCCGACGAGCCCCTCTCCTTCGCGCAGTCCGACATCTCCTTCCAGGGCCACGCCATCGAGGCCCGAATCTGCGCCGAGGACCCGGAACGCGACTTCCTGCCCACCGGCGGACGCATCCTGCTCCTCGACGAGCCGCAGGGCGAAGGCATCCGGGTGGACTCCGGAGTCGCCCCCGGGACCGTGATCACCAGCTCCTACGACCCCATGCTCGCCAAGGTCATCGCCTACGGACCCGACCGGCCGACCGCGCTGCGACGCCTGCGCGCCGCACTGGCCGACACCCGGATCCTCGGCGTCACCACCAACACCGGCTTCCTGCGGCGGCTCCTCGCCCACCCCGAGGTCGCCGCCGGCCGGCTCGACACCGGCCTGGTCGAGCAGACGGCGCAGCAGCAGCCCGGGCTGCTCGCCTCGCCGTACTCCCCGGTCGCCGGGACCACGCCGACCGCAACGGCCTCCGACCCCCTGCCGCCGGAGCCGCCGGCTCCCGCCCACCTCCTCTACTACGCGGCCGCCCTCGCACGGCACCTGGACCTCACCCCGGCCGCCGACACCGACGGCTGGACCGACCCGTTCTCCCTTCCCTCCGGCTGGCGCCTGGGCGGCGACCCGGCCTGGACCACCCACCGACTCCGTACCCCCGGCCAGGACCCGGTGTCGGTGCGCATCCGTTCGATCACTGCGGGCAACGTAACGGACACCACTGACAATCCGGCCGGCCCCGCCCTCGACGTCGAGATCCGGCTCGCCGACGGACCGGTCCACCGGGCCCGGGCCGGCCGCTCCGGCGACCGGCTCCACCTGACCGTCGACGGCCTGCGCACGAGCTTCGCCCTCGCCGCCGACGGCCCCGCCGCGCCCGCCGCCGGCCCGGTGACCTGGCTCGGTGTCGACGGCGACGCCTGGCCGGTGCACACCCACGACGCGGTCGGCGAGAGCGCCGCCGCCGGCGCCGCCCACCACGGCGCCCTGACCGCGCCGATGCCGGGCACCGTCACGGTCGTGAAGACCACGGCCGGGGAGGCGGTCCGCAAGGGCCAGCCCCTGCTCGTCCTGGAGGCCATGAAGATGGAACACGTGATCGCCGCCCCGCACGACGGCACGGTGAGCGAGCTGCGGGCCGCCGCCGGCGCCACCGTGGCGATGGAGGAACTGCTGGTCGTGGTGACGCCCGCCGAGGCCGACGAGGCCGCCCCGGCCAACCCGGCCACCCCGGCCGAGGCGCCCGCGGCGGTGCGGTCGTGACCGCCGCCGGGCCGGGGGGCGCCGGCCCCGCCCGGGAACCGGACGCCCTCGACCTGGGTCTGCCGGACCCGGTCCGCTCCCCCGGCCTGCCCGGGGAGGTGCGGATCCACGAGGTCGGCCCGCGCGACGGCCTGCAGAACGAGGGCGCGCTCGTCCCCGTCGAGGTCAAGGCCGAGTTCATCGCCCGGCTCGCGGCGGCCGGCCTGCGCACCGTCGAGGCCACCAGCTTCGTTCACCCGAAATGGGTACCGCAGCTGGCCGACGCAGAGGAGCTGATGCCCCGGCTCGCCGGCCTGCCGGACCGCCACCCGGGCCTGCGGCTGCCGGTGCTGGTGCCCAACGAGCGCGGCCTGGACCGCGCGCTGGCCCACCACGCCGGCGACGTCGCGGTGTTCGCCAGCGCCACCGAGACCTTCGCCCGCCGCAACCTCAACCGCTCGGCGGACGAGGCCATGGCGATGTTCCGCCCCGTGGTGGCGCGGGCCGCGGCGGCCGGGATCCCGGTCCGCGGCTACCTGTCGATGTGCTTCGGAGACCCCTGGGAGGGCCCGGTCCCGGTCGCCCAGGTGGTCCGCTTCGGGGTGGAGCTGCTGGAGATGGGCTGCGCCGAGCTGAGCCTCGGCGACACCGTCGGAGTGGCCACCCCCGGCCAGGTCACCGCCCTGCTCGACGGGTTCGCCGCGGCGGGGGTGCCGGCCGGTCGGCTCGCCGTGCACTTCCACGACACCTACGGCCAGGCGCTCAGCAACACCCTGGCGGCGCTGCGCTCCGGAGTCACCACCGTGGACGCCTCGGCCGGCGGACTGGGCGGCTGCCCCTACGCCAAGAGCGCCACCGGCAACCTGGCCACCGAGGACCTGGTGTGGATGCTGCACGGGCTCGGCATCCGGACCGGCGTCGACCTGCGCGCCCTGGTCGCCACCAGCGGCTGGATGGCACGCCGGCTCGGCCGCCCGAGCCCCTCCCGCACGGTCCAGGCCCTGCTCGGCGGCGCCCCCGCCGGGTCGCCGGACTGACCCGCTCCGACCGTCCCGCGCGCGCCGACCGGCTCCCGCGCGTCCGCCCGCCCACCACTCCGCCCGCCCGTCACACCAGCACGGCGGCGGTCGTCCCGAACCACGCCCGCGCCCACCGGCGGGGCCCAGGAGGATCACCATGCTCGACCACCGGTTGAACCCCGAGCACGAGGAACTGCGGCGCACCGTGGCCGAATTCGCCCAGGACGTGGTCGCGCCGAAGATCGGCGAGTACTACGAGCAGGGCGAGTTCCCCTACGAGATCGTGCGGGAGATGGGGCGGATGGGCCTGTTCGGCCTGCCGTTCCCGGAGGAGTACGGCGGCATGGGCGGCGACTACTTCGCGCTCGGCCTGGCGCTGGAGGAGCTGGCCCGGGTCGACTCCTCGGTCGCGATCACCCTGGAGGCGGCGGTCTCGCTCGGCGCGATGCCCGTCTACCGCTTCGGCACCGAGGAGCAGAAGCGCGAGTGGCTGCCCCGGCTGACCTCGGGCGAACTGCTCGGCGCGTTCGGCCTGACCGAGCCCGAGGGCGGCTCGGACGCCGGGGCGACCCGCACCACCGCGCGGTACGACGAGGCCACCGACGAGTGGGTGATCAACGGCACCAAGTGCTTCATCACCAACTCCGGCACCGACATCACGGGTCTGGTCACCGTCACCGCGCTCACGGAACCGATCGCTCGTTCGAGTGAAGAGGGCGAATTCTCCTCGCCACGGCGGGAAATCTCCTCCATCATCGTGCCCACCGGGACCCCCGGGTTCCAGGTGTCGAAGAAGTACTCGAAGGTCGGATGGAACGCATCCGACACCCGTGAACTGTCCTTTACCGACTGCCGCGTCCCCGCGGCCAACCTGCTGGGCGAGCGAGGTCGCGGCTACGCCCAGTTCCTGCGGATCCTCGACGAGGGCCGCATCGCGATCGCCGCCCTGGCCACCGGCCTGGCCCAGGGCTGCGTCGACCAGTCCGTCTCGTACGCCGGTACGCGCCGCGCCTTCGGCCGGCCGATCGGCGCCAACCAGGCCATCCAGTTCAAGCTCGCCGACATGGAGATGCGCGCCCACACCGCCCGCCTCGCCTGGCGGGACGCCGCGTCCCGGCTGCTGCACTCGGAACCGTTCAAGAAGGAGGCCGCGATCGCCAAGCTGTACTCGTCGGAGGCCGCCGTCGACAACGCCCGCGAGGCGACCCAGATCCACGGCGGGTACGGCTTCATGAACGAATTCCCGGTCGCCCGCTTCTGGCGGGACTGCAAGATCCTGGAAATCGGTGAGGGCACCTCGGAGGTCCAGCGGATGCTCATCGCGCGAGAGCTCGGCGTCATCTCCTGAGGCCACTGCAGGCCCCGCCTGCCCGCCCCACCCAGTCCGCCCAACACGCCCTGTCCGTCGGTCCGCCCGGGCCGGCGGACGGGACCGGGCCATCACGAGGAGGAAGGAGTCACCCGAGGCCGCCCGAGTCGATCTGGTCGTAGCGGGTCAGCGCGAGTTCGAACGCCGTCGGCTCCACCCTGACGGCGCCGTCGAACGGGCCGCTGAGCTGGAACACCAGACTGACCGCGAACGCCACCGAGGCACCCACGAACCCCATCAGCACCAGGTTGCGGCCCGTCGCGGTCAGCCCGACCACCGGCGGCGTCGCCAGTACGAACACCGCCCCCACCACCAGACCTCCCAGCACCAGCGTCGGCACCTGCGCGCGAATATCGGCCAGCCGGGCGTTCCGCCGCGCGTAGACGTCCGTCAGACTCCTCAACACATCTGCCTTGGCGGCGAGTTCGGCCGCGTTCTGACTCCGCACCGCGTCCACGGAAGTCCGGATCCGGTCGGCCGCCGCCCAGGCCTGGGCGCTGCCGTGCCCACGGCCCATCTGCTCCCACTCGTCCGTGATCACCTGGTGGGTGTAGTCGCGTACGTGCTGCTGCACCACCGGACGGTCCGGGACGGGCAGCAGCCTCGCGGACCAGTACACCTCGGTGAGAGCCCGGGACTCCTCGTAGGTGTGCTGGCGGGCGGTGTTGAGCTGCTGCCACGAACCGGCGATGGCGAAGCCGGTGAAGAGGGCGAAGAAGCCGAGCACCGCCGCGCCCGCGAAGCCGATCGCGGACGGGTTGGTCGCGCCCTCGCGGGAACCGCGGGACCGGCCGACCAGCGCACCGATGGACAGGGCGAGCGCTGCGCCGGCCAGCGCCGCCACGACATTGACCCACATCTACCGACCACTCCCCCGACGTTCACTCGCCACCGCCACCACCGCCACCAGGCCCCTCTCTCCGACGCTGCCGCACCGACAGGGCGGCGGCCAACACGACAAGGACGGGAAGCACGATCGCCAACAGCATCATCAGCACCTCGTCGGTGCCCCAGTCGTCGTCCCAGTCGAACGGTGTGTCGTCCGGGCTCTGAGCGGCACCGGCCTCGCTGCCCCCGGGGTTCGGACTTCCGGGCTGGCCCGGCTGCTCCGGCCCCGTGGGGCCGGAGCCGGAGCCGGAACCAGGGCCGGAACCGGTGGCGGCACCCGCACCGCCCGCCGCGCCACCTGCGGCGGCTCCCTGAGCCGCCGCACCGGCTCCGGCCGCGCCCGCTCCGGCGGCCCCGGCGGCGCCTCCGGCCGCTGCTGCCGCTCCGGTGCCTGCCGCGGCAGCGGCGGCAGCAGCAGCGGCGGCAGCAGCGGCGGCAGCAGCGGCAGCTGCTCCGGCGGCTCCCACCGCCTGAAACGGGCTCGCGGGCAGCCCGAAAATGGTGGTGCCCGGGCGGAAGGGCACCGCGGACCCTGCCGCAGCGGCGGCAGCGGCGGCTGCTGTTGCGGCTGCCGCTGCGGCTGCGGCTGCCGCCGCGGCAGCTGTGCCCGGTGCAAGGGCGGCCTGCCCGGCGGTGGCTGCACCGGGGGGCGCGGCTGCGGCGGCGCCGGGGGCCGCCGGGTTGGGCGGTGGCGCGTTGGCACCGGCCGCACCTGCCACGCCGGCAGCGGCTGCGGCGGCCGCACCCGGGGCGGCGCCCGGTGGCGCACCGGCGGGGTTGGCCGCTCCTCCGGCCGCCCCGGCCGGAGCCCCTGCGGCGGGGGCAGGGGCAGGGCCCTCGCCCTCGTAGTCGCCGGGGGCCTCGGCGGCGACCGGCCGGGGTGCCAGCGGGCGGCCGTCCTGGCCGACCGCGCCGTCGACCGCCAGGCCCTCGGCTCTCGCCGCGGCGGTGTGCCGACCGGGCACGGCCTCCCCGGAGGCGGTGCAGTCCAGCGGGCGGCCGAGCTCCAGCAGTCCGCCGGCGGACTGTCCCGTGCAACTGACCGGGCCCACCCCGGGGAGGTGGTCCACCACACTGACCGCACTGATCGGCGAATCCCCGACGGCGTCCACCCGGTACCGCAGCCGGACATCGCCGCCGACCACCATCGGCAGCGCCCGACGACCGGACGATGCCGCCGGCCCGCCGAGGAGAGGAGCACCACCGGTAGCTACTTGACCAGCAACCGGGTTCCGGCGCGCGGTCCGGGCGGCACGGGCCACCACACCCGAGCCCGTCGGGACGCCGACCCGGGTCAGGGTGATCCCGGCGACCAGCCCCTGGTAGCCGGCCGCCGCGGTCGCCACGGCCTTCGGCATGCCCTTGGGAGCCGTGGCCTCGACGCCGACCTCGGTCCGCTGCCGTCCGCTCCGGGCCGGCAGGGTGGCCTGGCACTCGACCACTCCCAACGGCGGCAGCACGAAGGGCTGCCGACTCCCACAGACCAGCGCCGCCCCGGAGACCTGGGAGTCCATGACGGTCGTGACGGTGAGCGGGTACTCGGCCTGGTTCGTCAACCGGTAGACGCGGAGCAGCTGTTCGTCGGCGCGGACCCGGACGTCGACACCGGTCGCGCCGTTGGTGCGGACTTCCAGCCGGACCGCTCCCCTGGCCTCGCCGCCCGCCGGGTGGACCGCCGGCGCCCGGGGGACGTCGGCCAGTCCGGCCGGGGCGGGGGCGAGGAGAAGTGCGGGAAGGAGGGTGAGAAGGAGGGCCGGGAGGGCGGTGGCGCGACGGGACGGACGGCTCGGGCAACGACGTGGGGAACGGCGCGGGGAACGACTCGGCGGCGAGGCTGGCCCAACGATCACCGTGCCATTCTTCGCCGCGCCCGCACGGCGGAGCGGGGTGGCACCGCGCGCCGTCGGCGTGGATGACACGGACGGCCCACACCGCCCCGAGCACGCGCGCCACCACCCGGGGCGGCGCGGGCACCGGACCGGACGTCAGGGGATCACGATCACCGGACGGTTGGCGCGGCGGGCGAGGCGGCCGGAGACCGAACCGAACATCTTGCCGAGCAGGCCGTGCGTCGTGCCGACGACGATCGCGTCGGCGGCGAACTCGCGACCGACCTCCTCGATCTCGTGGCAGATGTCGCCGCCCCGCTCGACCAGGATCCAGGGCACCCCGGCGAGGAAGTCCGCGCAGGCGAGCTCCAGGCCGAGTACCTCCGTCCGGTGGTCGGGGAGGTCGACGAAGACCGGCGGTTCGCAGCCGGCCCAGACGGTGGCGGGCAGGCGGTTGGCCACGTGCACGATCACCAGGCCGCACTGGGAGCGGCGGGCCATGCCGACCGCGTAGGCGAGGGCGCGCTCACTGGACAGCGAGCCGTCGAAGCCCACCACCACGCCGTGCTGGAAGGCCGGGTCGCAGGGCTTGGCGCACGCCTCGCGGACCGCCGGCTCGCCGGTCGCACCGGGCGGGCCGGAGGTGCTCGGGCGCTCGGCGCCCGGTCCCGGCCGGCCGGTCACCGGGGGCTCCGCGGCGTCGGACCGCCGGTCGGACCGTCGATCGTCCCGCCGGTCGTCCCGGCGTCGGCGGGAGCCTGCGCCCGGGCGGCCCCGGCGTGCGAGGTAGCGAAGGGGGCGGGTGAAGCCACCGCCCCGGGCGTCCTCGCCCGGTTCCACCGGTCGGGAGGGCTCAGAACCAGCCATGGCACAAGGCTCTTCGAAGGAGGTGGGCCGACAGGAGAGGACAACGCTGCCCGGGCGGCAGGCCCGCACACGGGAAGACGTCGGTCTGCGCCGAGCACCACCGTTTGTGACCTGTTCCTTTCAGAGTACGACGGGCCGGACACGCAGCCCAGCCGCGCGTCCTCGGGGGCGGCGCTCTTCCCGCGAACGAGGGATGCGCGCGCCGGCGGCGGTGCGCCCTCGCTCGGGCGCGAGGCGCCCCTCCGGCGAAGGAGGTTCCCTGGAGCTTGACTGAGCGGACCGGGCGGCGCAACAGGCTTCAGGGACACCGTGACCGGACTGTCATGGATCGATGACGATCCGTTGCGGCCGGTCACCGGGCAGTGAAAGGCGGTGAAAGGAGGGGTGAACCGGGCCGCGGGCGGCTGGTGTGGCAGGGGTCCGGCGCCCGTTTCAGCCAAGGGGCACCGGTTCGGGACGCCGTCTGGCATTTGCCAGGTGCATAGGCGCGGCCCCTGGCACCATGCTCGACATGCCCCTGCTCCTGCTCGACCTCGACAACACGCTGCTCCCCAGGGACGCCGCATTCCGGGCCTGGGCTCAGGATTTTCTGACCGAACGGGCGCTGCCGCCCGGCGACGTCGACTGGCTCGTCACCATCGACGGCGGCGGCTACGTACCGCGCAGCACCGTACTGTCCGCCGCCCGCCGCCGCTACGGCCTGGACGAGTCGCTCGACCGGCTGCTCACCCACTACCGGCACGGCATCAACTCCTACATCCACTGCCCGGCCCGCAACATCGACGCGCTGCGCGCGGCGCGCGCGGCCGGGTGGACGCTCGGCATCGTCAGCAACGGCAGCACCGGTCCCCAGTTGGAGAAGATCCGGCGCACCGGCCTCGGGCCGATGGTCGACGGCTGGGTGATCTCCGAGGAGGCCGACTGCGTCAAGCCGGACCCGCTGATCTTCGAGATCGCGGCGCAGCGCTGCGGCATCGCCCCGACCGGGGACTGGGCCACGCAGACCTGGATGATCGGCGACCACGCTCCCGCCGACATCGCCGGCGCCGCGCTGACGGGGCTGCGGAGCGTCTGGCTGCACCACGGCCGGCCGTGGGCCGAGCCCGCCTACCGGCCGACGCTCAAGGCGGCCGGTCTGCCGGAGGCCGTCGGGCAGGTGCTGGCCGACCGCGGTGCCCCGGCGTCCCGTCCTGAGGCGCTCGCCGGAATCGTCGGCGGCGTCGCGGTCTCGTGCGCGGCGGGTGTGTCGGGAGCGGGCGGCCCGGTTGCTCCGCGGGCCCGTGAGCGCGGGCGCGCCGGCGTCCGGGCGGCGGTCGGCCCGATGGTGGTCGGCGGGCCGGGCGCGAGCGTGGCGTAGTCCGCACCGGAGGCGGAGCGGCGCGTGGCAGCGCGGAGCAGCGCGCGCGACGGCGCGCCGCTCCGGCCGCCCGCCCCCTGACGATCGGCGCGCGCTTTCAGTCGTGCACACCGCGGGCAGTGCTCCATTCGCTTCAGGGACCGGACAGGCTGTCTCAAATCGGCCCGACGGGTTTGCCGAGGACACCGCCGTCCGCTCCGCACCGCCCGGCCCGGGCGAGAGCAAGGGCGAGGGCAAGGGCGAGGGCAAGGTGTCCGCGATCCGCGCCCGCCCACCCGTCGGACGGCTGCGGCGGGACCCTCCATCAGGCCGAGCGGCTCACCCACCGTCAGCGGATCGGCGCCACAGGCCGGTCGGAGCGCGGCCGCCGGCCTGCGGATCGAATCGGGGCCGTTCGCCGTGCAACCCTCCGGGCGCGATCGGCGTCGTCAGTTCCGGTGCCGCCACCGCCGGTTAGTGCACCGCGAGGGCGTCACGGCGTGACGGGCCGCCGTCCGGGTCGGCCCGGCCGGCGGCCCGCAAAGTCGCCATTGGCCTGTTCGAGCCGGCCGGGGATCTCCGTCGGCGAACGCCCGCATGACCCCTCGACCGCCGTTCCGCGGCTCCGGCACTGGCCGGATGAAGCCTGGGAGGCGCACGGCGAGCAGCCGTGCGCCCCTCTTGTGCACCGCCTATTTTCGGTCAATCTCATGCGGCTCCCCCGCCCTTGGACATATCCGCAGCCCAGGCGCACCGGCCGGGCGCGTCGGAGCCGGACGCCCCAGGACCCGTCCCGCGACAACCAGCCACCGTTGCACCGACCCTCTTCCCAGAAGGGTCGACGGGTGCCACGCTTCGTGATCGAATGCATCACGCCAAATTGCCATGTCGACATAGCGTCGGATGGTGAACTTGTCACAACGGCAACGGTCCACCCGATAGATTCGATCTTGGCCAGCAGTGCCGCACCACCACACCACACCACCGAGGGGGCTTGAGCGCCTTGAGCAGGGTGAGCAGGAGCGACGCGGGTCCTGACAGCGGCCAGGCCGCGACCGGCATCGCGGGTCGTTCCGCGAGAAGCACCGTCTCCCAGGCCTCCACCGCCAACACCCGTCACTCCGGCACCGCCTCGTACCCCTCCTACTCCCCTGCGGCCCCGTCCGCCCCGGGAGGCCCTTCCGTCCCGGGCGGCCCGGCCGGTTCCGGTGCCCCGGCGGCCGCGGGTGCCCCATCCTTCCCGGCCACCCCGGAGCACGGCGGACGCCCCGTCAGCCGACCGTCCGTCAGCCATCCGGGCGGGTACGGCGGCGGCCCGGACGGCCGCCCCGGGGCGTCGGTTACCGGCCATTCCGGCGGGTACCCCGGTGGCCACAGCGGGCCGGAGAGCGGCTTCACGGCCTTCCCCGCCGCCCCGTCCGGCACGTCCTTCGCCCCGGCGTCCCCCGGCGGCGGCTTCGGCCCGGCCCTCCCCGGCCTGTCCGGCCCCTCGGCCGCCGGCGGACTCCCCGCCGGACCGCTCGGCCTCGGCGCCGCAGGACACGGCGGCGGCCACGGCCCGTCGATGCACGGCCCCGGCGGCCCGGGCGGCCCCGGTGGCCACGGCGGATCCGCCGCCGGCCTCAACGGCTCCTCGGCACCCGCGATGGCCGCAGCCCCCCGCAAGCTCTCCGGCCGCCGCCGCCGGGAGACCGTCGCCGTACTGATCTTCGGCGGCGCGCCGATCTTCGAGAGCTCGATCCCGCTCTCGGTCTTCGGCGTCGACCGGCAGGACGCCGGGGTGCCGCGCTACCGCCTGCTGGTCTGCGCCGGCGAGGAGGGCCCGCTCGCCACCACCGGCGGCCTCACCCTCTCCGCCCCGTACGGGCTGGAGGCGCTGGCCCGGGCCGGCACCATCGTCGTCCCGGCCTGGCGCTCGATCTCGCAGCCGCCGCCGGTCGAGGCGATCACCGCGCTGCGCAAGGCGCACCACGAGGGCGCGCGGATCATCGGCCTGTGCACCGGTGCCTTCGTCCTCGCCGCCGCCGGCCTGCTGGACGGCCGCCCCGCGACCACGCACTGGATGTACGCGCCGACCCTGGCCAAGCGCTACCCGCGGGTGCACGTCGACCCGCGCGAGCTGTTCGTCGACGACGGCGACGTTCTCACCTCGGCCGGCACCGCCGCCGGGATCGACCTCTGCCTGCACGTGGTCCGCAGCGACCACGGCGCCGAGGCGGCCAACGCGCTCGCCCGCCGGCTGGTGGTGCCGAGCCGGCGCAGCGGCGGCGGGCAGGCCCAGTACATCGATCAGTCTTTACCTGAGGAGATCGGCAACGACCCGCTCGCCGAGGTCGTGACCTGGGCCCTGGAGAACCTCAACCAGCAGTTCGACGTCGAGGTGCTGGCGGCCCGCGCCTACATGAGCCGGCGGACCTTCGACCGGCGGTTCCGCACGCTAACCGGCAGCGCCCCGCTGCAGTGGCTGATCACCCAGCGGGTGCTCCAGGCGCAGCGGCTGCTGGAGACCTCGGAGCTGTCGGTGGACGACGTCGCGCGCCGCTGCGGCTTCCGGTCGCCGGTGGCGCTGCGCGGGCACTTCCGCCGCCAGCTCGGGGTCTCGCCGGCCGCGTACCGGACGAGCTACCGGGCCCGGCGGCCCGGAGCGGCCGCCCCGGTGCAGTCCTCCCCGGGGGGCGGCGACCTGCGGACGGCCGGGGCGGTTCCGTCGCCGGCCGCGGTCGGCCCGATGGGCGGGTCCGCCCCGGGCCAGCACGGCGGGCACGGGCCGGCCGGTGCCACCGGGTACCCGGGCGGGCCTGGCACCGCGCACCCCGGCCAGCACGGGCAGCCCTCCGGGCCGGGCGTCCACGCGCGGGCCGGGCAGCCGTACCCGCACCAGGCGGCCGGGCACCAGGCGCACCCCGGGCAGCCGGGGTCGGGCCGCGGTCCGGCGCGTCCGCCGCTGGTTCCGGCGCAGCCGGGGCCGGGCGCGGGCCGTCCGCCCAGGACGGCCGAGCACGCCGCCGCCGAGGACGGGGTCCCGCAGCCGGGCGCACGCGGCCAGGGCCAGGGGCACCGGAGCGCGACCGACCGGTCGCAGGACGGGTCGGCGGAGGCCCGGGCCCGGCAGGCCCGGGCGGGCCAGCTCCGTCCGCCGGGCGTCCGCGCCACCGCGGCGGAGGCCCGGGAGCCCCGGGAGGTGCGGCCCGGCCGGGACGCCCGCCCGGCGCACCCCGCCGGCCACCCCGGCCGTGAGGTTCGGGAGGCCCGGGAGGTGCGCGACGCCCGGGAGACCGACGGCCACCCCCAGGACCAGCACGGCTCCGAGGGCCGCGCCCCGGCGCCGCGCTCGGCTCCATCGGTGCCCGCGGCGCGGGATCGCGCCGTAGGGTGAGTGGCGTGAATGACCGTTTGGTATGGATCGACTGTGAAATGACAGGCCTCGACCTCGACCGGGACGCCCTGGTCGAGGTCGCGGCGCTGGTGACGGACTCGGAGCTGAACATCCTCGGCGAGGGTGTGGACGTCATCATCCGCCCGCCCGCCGAGGCGCTGGCGAACATGCCCGAGGTGGTGCGGGAGATGCACACCGCCTCCGGGCTGCTGGAGGAGCTGGAGCACGGGGTCACGCTGGCCGAGGCGGAGGCGATGGTCCTCGCGTACGTGCGCGAGCACGTGCCGGAGGCCGGGCGCACGCCGCTGTGCGGGAACTCGGTGGCCACCGACCGCGGGTTCCTGAGCCGGGACATGCCCGCGCTGGAGGGCCACCTGCACTACCGGATCGTGGACGTCTCCTCGATCAAGGAACTGGCCCGGCGCTGGTACCCGAAGGCGTACTACAACAGCCCCCCGAAGGGCGGGAACCACCGCGCTCTCGCCGACATCCGCGAGAGCATCGACGAACTGCGCTACTACCGCGAGGCGGTGTTCGTCGCGCAGCCGGGCCCGGACACCGACACCGCGCGCGCGATCGCCGAGAAGTACCAGCCGCCGGCGGGCTGAGTCCCGGGGCGGCCGAGGTGCTCGCGCCCGGGGACCGAAACCCTGGCGCGAGCACCCTCTCGGATCCTGTAGAGTTCTTCTTGTCGGAGCGGGAACGCCGAAGAGCGGGAACGGTCCGGACAGATGGTGGGTGTAGCTCAGTTGGTAGAGCACCTGGTTGTGGTCCAGGTGGCCGCGGGTTCGAGTCCCGTCACTCACCCCATCGCCCCGAAGGGCCGGTCTCGTCAAGGGACCGGCCCTTCGGGCTTTTTCGCGCTCCCTCATATCGGCGGCGGCCGGGCGGGGGTGGTGTGGCATGCGTCGCACCGTGGTCCGCGTCTCGCCCCTTTCCCCGGCCGCGGGTCTGCCGCCGGAAGCTACCGGCTAGTAACGTTGCCGCCATGACCACTGCTTCGATCGGCCAGCTGCTCGACTCCACCGTCCCGATGGCCCGGACCCTCAAGCTCGAGTACCTGGAGACCACCCCGGAGCGCGCCGTGCTCCGGCTGCCCGACCAGCCCGAGTACCACAACCACGTGGGCGGCCCGCACGCCGGCGCGATGTTCACCCTCGCCGAGTCGGCCAGCGGCTGCATCGTGCTGGGCGCCTTCGGCGACCAGCTCTCCCGCGCGGTGCCGCTCGCGGTGAGCGCCGAGATCGCCTACAAGAAGCTCGCGATGGGCGCCGTCACGGCCACCGCCGTGCTGGGCCGGCCGGCCGCCGACATCGTCGCCGAGCTCGACCGGGGCGAGCGCCCGGAGTTCCCGGTGACCGTCGAGATCACCCGGGCCGACGGCGCGGTGACCGGCGTCATGACGGTCGTCTGGACGCTGCGCCCCAACTCCTGAGCGGGGTGCGGCGGACGGTCCGTGGCAGCGGTCCGTAGCGGCCGTCCGCGACGACCGTCCGTGTCCTCACGGTCCGCCCGCTCGTTCTCGATTCACGTGCGAGCCAATCACGCGACCAGGGGCCCGGATCCCGTCCGACGGACCGTCGGCGGCGGGTGGCGAGCGGCCCGGCGGACGGTCCGGCGGTGGCTGCCCCGGCCGCGGGCCGTCGCGGCGGGCGGGGCGCTGCTCGCGCAGCTCTGGGGGTTCGGCGCCCCCGCCTCCTGCGCGGCCGGCACCGAAGGCCTCCCGGAGCCGGCCGGCCGGACCGTCGGCCGGGCGCTGACCGACGACGCGGCCGCAGGCGGGGACCCGGCCGGCGGACTGCTGGACGGACTGGCGGGCGCCGTCCCGGGGGTCGCGACGGACGTCCTCGTGCTGGAGCCGGACGCCGCGACCTCCTCGATCGGCAGTGCGCTCCAGGAGGTGATCAGAGCCGGCGGCCTCCCCCTGCCGGGGCAGCGGGCCGCCGTGCCGGACGCGTTCGCCCCCGAGGTGCAGGAGCTGCTGGGCGCCGCGCCCGCCCAGGTCCGCCCGGTCGAGGCACGCGCGACCCGGGGCGAGGCGCCCGACGGGCCGTCGGACCCCTCCGCCCGGCCCGGCGACGGCCGTCCTTCCCGGCCGGGCGGCGCCCCGCACGGTCCCGCCGCCCCGCCGCCGCCCCCCGCCGCGCCGGGCCCCTCCGCGCACCCCGCGGCCGGGCACGGCGCCGCCGTGGGCGGCGGGAGCGGGCGGACGGACGGACGGGAGCACCGGCCCACCACGCCCGGCGTCCCGGCGCTCGACCCGCCGGTGACGCTCACCGGGACCGCGACCGGGACGGCCGCCGTCACCGTCGCCCACGACACCGCCGGCACCGCGACCGCCGTCCTCGCCCCCATCACGGCCGGGCTGTTGCTGACCGGCGCCGCGATGTACAAGCACCGGGGCCTGCCGAAGGGCCACTGAGCGGGGCCGGCCCCCGGGAAGCGCCCCCGCGGGGCCGGGGAGGACGAGCCCGTGGCACCGGGGTGCGCGGACGGGCCCTTCCGGCCCACAGGTCCCGCCCTAGGAAGTAGCGGTCAAGTCCATGGTGAGAAACGGCAGTTCCCGGCCGGGGATGGAGCCGGAGGGGGCCGTACCGGTGCGGACGGCGCCCATGGCCCGGTAGAAGGGCTCGGCGTTCGGATCGGCCTCGACGGTGATCCGGTCGAAGCCGAGGGCCGTGGCCTCGGCCCGCAGGTGCTCCACCAGGCGGCGGCCGATGCCGCTGCCGATGACGGCCGGTTCGACGAACAGCATGCCCAGCGCGCCCCGCGGGGGCGCTCCGGTGAGGGTGATGAAGCCCAGCACCCGGCCGTCGCCGTCCTCGGCGACGGCCGTGCGGTCGGGCTCGATGCGCCCGGGGTCGAGGGTGAGTTCGGCCCGGCAGGCCTCGATGAACGCCGCGTCGTAGCCCCAGTGCGCCTTGGACCGCAGGGCGAGGGCGCTGAGCGCCGCCGCCTCGCTCGGCCGGGCCGGTCGGATCAGCATGCGGGGGCTCCTCCTGGTCGGTTCGTCCGGGATCCGGACATGCTGCAACGGAAGCCGGCCTAGCGGAAGACCCCCGGGGGCGGGGTGGGGGACGGGGTGGCGGTGGCGTCGGTGGCCGGGGCGGCGCCGGCGGCGAAGTCGGCCAGGGCACGGCCGTGTTCGACCCGGCCGTGGGCGGCGTCGGAGGCCACCCGGCGGGTCAGTTCGGCCAGCGGGAGCGGGGTGTGCGCGGCGGCCAGGACGAGGTTGCCGAAGCGCTTGCCGCGCAGCACCGCCGGGTCCGCGACCAGGCAGAGTTCGGGGAAGACCGCGCCGAGGGTGGCCACCTGGGAGCGGGCGAACGGCAGGGCGGAGCCGTCGGCGATGTTGACGGCGTACCAGCCGCCGGGGGCGAGGGCCCGGGCGGCCAGCGCGGTGAACTCGACGGTGGTGCAGTGGGCGGGCACCCGGGCGCCGGAGAAGACGTCGGCGATCACCAGGTCGACGGTGCCCTCGGGGGTGCGCTCCAGCAGCGCGCGGGCGTCCGCGCCGCGCACCTTGACCTGCCAGCCGCGTTCCAGCGGGAGTTCGGCGCGGACCAGTTCGGTGAGCGCGGTGTCGATCTCGGCGACCTGCTGGCGCGAGCGCGGGCGGGTGGCGGCGACGTAGCGGGCCAGGGTGAGGGCGCCGCCGCCGAGGTGGAGCACGGTGAGCGGGCGGCCGGGCGGGGCGACCAGGTCGACGAGGTGGCCGAGCCGGCGCTGGTACTCGAAGCCCAGGTGGGCGGGGTCGGCGAGGTCGACCAGGGACTGCGGCGCGCCGTCGATCAGCAGCGACCAGGCGGCGGGGCGGTCGCGGTCGGGGCGGAGTTCGGCGAGCCCGGAATCGACGGCCCGGGTGAGCGGGCCCTGGGCGTGGGTGCGGCCGCCGGGGCCGGTGGCGGCGGCCGGGCCGCTCTCCGCGGCGGTGCGGCTGCGGTCCGCGGCGCGGCCGGCTCGGTTGCTTCGTCCCATGACCGCCATTATCGCCGCCGCCCGGGAGAGCCCCGCAGCTCAGCGGGTGGGGGCGCAGGCGGGCGCAACGTCGGCAGGACGGCAGGACGGGGCGGCGGCGGGGGTCAGAACGGTCCGAGGCCGCCCGCGGTGAGGGTGCAGGCGGCCTCGCACAGGGCCGAGCGGAGGACCCAGGGGTCGGTGGGGCGGGCGGCGCAGTCGGCGCCCGCCGGGGGCATCACCCAGCGCGGGTCGGTGGCGGGCAGCAGCCGGGCGCCGGCGGTACAGGAGCTGCCGGGCAGGTGCCAGGACTCCGAGGTGCCGGCCGGGACGAGGAAGGAGACGGTGGCGCCGTTGCGGCTCTGCAGCACCGCGCCGCAGGCCCGGCGCAGCCGCAGGATGTCGACCGCCTCCAGGCCGTGCCGCAGGGCGACGGTCACGGTGTCGAAGGTGGCGACGAGGACGGGTTCCGCGTGGACGCGCGGGCGGCGGGAGGGGCCGCCGCCGGACGGGGAGCGGTCGGGGCCGCGGTCGTCGGCCGACTCGGGCAGCAGGGCGGGGGCCGCTCCGTCGAGCACCCCGCCGACGGCAAGACGGCGGAACTGCGGTACTCCAGTGGCCGGCATGGGCCCTCCTGTCACCTCGTCGGGACCGGAAGCCGTGCCGCCGGGGTGGGGGTGCCGCCAGGGACGCGGCGGGGGACGGCGGTGGGGACTTCCGTGTACCAGGACAACGCCGGGTGCGCGCCGCAGGCCACGGGGCGCTCTACAGCAAGGCATGGCATTTCATGGCGGATCCCGGTAACTATGACCGGTTTGCCCGTCTTTGGCAGCACATCGCCCGTGAACCCGCTGTGGCCGGGCGGTGACTCCCGGTACTGTCGTGCCGCGCCCGGCCGTCCACCGGGCCCCACCGGAACCATCCGTGGCCGAACGCCCCGCCGTCCCGCCGCCCGACCCCGCACCACCACCCGCACCACCACGGAGCGCACCATGGCAGCCACCCCACCGGCCGAGCCGAACCGCCCGTCGCCCAACACCGCGATGCGCGCCCTGCGCGGCGACCGCTCTCCGGGCGAGTTCGCCGTCGCGGTGCGCCGGGCGGCCCGTGAGATCGGCGAGCACGTCTCCTGCGACGCCCGGTACGTCGGGCGGGTCGAGTCCGGCGAGATCCGGTGCCCCAACTACGCGTACGAGCGGGTGTTCCGGCACATGTGGCCGGACCGCTCGCTCACCGACCTCGGCTTCGCCCCCCGCACCGCCGTCCGCCGCCGCCCGGCGGACGGCAGCGGGGGCGGGAGCGGGGGCGGGAGCGGCGGGGGATACGGCGGGGGAAACGGCGGCGGGGGCGGAAACGGCCGGGACGGCGGGGCGCCGCCGCCCTTCCACCCGGCGTTCCCTCCGCCGCCCGCCCCTCGCTCGCCGCTCTCCACCCAACTCCCGTACGCTGCCTCGCCGTACGCGGAACCACCCCCACCGGTCGGGGCCCCGGTGCCGAGGTTCGCGACGGCGCCCCGGGGGCCCGACGAACCGCACCCCTGTGACGAGGAGAACGACGACGTGCGTCGCCGTACGTTCCTGGCCGGCGGCCCTGCCGCGCTGGCCTCCGTGATCGGCATCGACCGGCCGGGCCCGGCCGCCGCGGCCCCCGCCCCCCACGGCGCGGCCGCTCCCTGTCCGGCTCCGGGCAGCACCGTCCTGCCCGGCCGCCCCGGCCCCGTCCCGCCGCCCCGCAAGGTCGGCTCGGCCGAGGTGCTCGGCGTGGAGCAGGCCGTCCGGGACATCCGGCTGGCCGACGACGCGCACGGCGCCGACGCCCTGTTCGAACAGGCCGGCCGCGAGCTGCGGGAGGCCTATCTGCTGCTCGACGCCTGCGAGTACTCCACCGAGACCGAGCGCAGACTCCAGGCCGGGGCCGGTGAACTGGCCATCTCGGTCGGCTGGTTGGCGCACGACTCGAACCGGCTCGCGGACGCCCGCTCGTACTACGCGGAGGCGCTGGCCACCGCGCGGATGGCCGGCGACTCCGCGCTGGAGGCGCACGTCTTCTCCAACAGCGCCTTCCTCGCCAGGGACGCCGGCCGGCCCCGCGAGGCGCTGCGCGCCGCCCAGGCCGGGCAGTCCGCCGCCCGTGACCTCGGCTCCCCCCGGCTGCTCTCGCTGCTCGCGATGCGCGAGGCCGGCGGCTGGGCGCTGCTGCAGGACCGCGGCGCCTGCGAGCGGGCGATCACCCGGGCCCGCGGGCTGTTCGAGCAGGGCTCCTGCCAGGACGACCCGGAGTGGATGTCGTTCTTCGGCGACGCCGAACTCGCCGGGTTGCAGGCCCAGTGCTGGTCCGCGCTCGGGGACTGGGACCGGGCCAGCGAGCGCGCCCGGCTGGCCATGGCGCTCCAGCAGCCGCACTTCGTCCGCAACCGGGTGCTCTACACCGCCGAACTCGCCCACGACCGGCTCGGCCGGGGGGATCTGGCGGGCGCGGCCGAGCACGGGTCGGCCGCCGTCGCGCTGTTCGACGACGTCCGCTCGGCCCGCATCCGCTCCATGCTCGCGGACACCGCTCAGCGGCTGCGGGAGCACCGGCGGGTGCCGGAGGTGGGGCGGTTCCTGGCCGCGTACGGCGCGGCGACCTCGGCCGCCTGACGCGACCCCGGCCGGGCAGCCGGCGGGACGGCCGCCCGCCCGACGGAGCGTCGGGCGGGCGGTGGTCGTCGCGGGTCAGTGCTGCAGGGTCTCCAGGTGGCCCTGGTCGTTCCACAGCTCGACCGCCGGCGCCCCGTACTCCCAGGACAGCACGCAGAGCGCGGCGGTGCCGAGCTTGAAGCGCTGGGCGTACTCGGGCGGCAGGCCGAGCCAGCGGGCGGTCAGGATGCGCAGCAGGTGGCCGTGCGCGAAGAGCACCACGTCGCGGTCGGCGCAGTGCATCACCGTGGTGTCCGGGTCGGGCACGCCGTGCTCGGTGTTGAGGTCGGCGAGCAGCGCGTCGACCCGGGCGGCGACCTCGGAGAGCTTCTCGCCGCCGGGGACGCCGTCGCGCCAGATCAGCCAGCCGGGCTGGTCGGTGGCGCGGATGTCGGCGCCGGTGCGGCCCTCGTACTGGCCGTAGTCCCACTCCAGGAGTTCGGGGCGGTCCACGGCCCGGTCGCCGAAGCCGGCCAGGGCGCAGGTCTCCTTGGCCCGGTCGAGCGGGCTGGTGTAGACGAGGGCGTCGGGCAGGCCGTTCCAGGGCGCCCCGGCGAGCCGGGTGCCGAGCGCGCGGGCCATCGCGCGGCCGTCCTCGGTCAGCGGGATGTCGGTGCGGCCGGTGTGGCGGCCGGTGGCCGACCAGTCGGTCTCGCCGTGGCGGACCAGCAGGATGCGGGCGGGCATGGGCAGGCTCCTCGCGCTCGGGGCGGTGTCAACGGTCGGCCTCGCCAGCGAGCACCGGCCTCCATGATCCCCCACCGGCCGGCCGCGCACGATCGCGGCCTCCGGCTCCCCGCGGGGCCGGGCGGGGCGGACGGGCGGGGCCGGGACGGGTCCGGCACCTGCGGATTCGCCGCCAACGGCCGGTTCGGGGCGGATTGTCGGAGCCGGATGCGACACTGGGCCGCACCATGAACGTCTCGACGAACGCCCCGCTCCGCGGGCCGGCGGAGCCGCTCGCACAGCGGCTCGCCGAGCTGCGCGGACCGGCGCCGCAGCGCAGTCTGAACGCCCGTGCCCTCGCCGCCCTGGCCGCCAATCCGGGATGCCACCGCCGCGCCGTACTGGACGCCGCCGGGGTGGACAAGTCGGCGCTGGCCGCCCGGCTCGGCCGCCCCGCCCCCTTCGGCCGGTCGCCGTTCGCGCTGGCGCGCGGCGTCGTGTTCGAGGCCCGGCTGAAGGAGGACGGCTACGCGGCGCTGCTGGAGCCGCTGCGCCGCCGGCTCGGCATGTCCGACGAGGGCGGCCCGCTGCTCGTGCCGGACCTGCTCCGCTCCTCCGGCCCGGCGGTCCGGGCCGACCGTACGGCGGCCGCGCTCGCGGAGGCCGCCGCCGAGGAGCACGCCTGGACGCTCCTCGACCATCCGATGCTGCGGCTGGAGGTGGCGGGCTCGACCGCCTACCTGGAGCCGGACGCCGTCGTGGTGCACGGCGGCCGCTGCACGGTCGTGGAGATCAAGTCCTTCCCGGTGCTGGACGGCACGGCGGACCCGGGCAAGGTCGGCGCCGCCGCCCGGCAGGCCGCCGTCTACGTGCTGGCCCTCCAGGAGGCCGCCGCCGCGCTGGCCGGGCAGGCGGTGGACCCGGACCCGTACGCCGAGCAGCGGCTGCCGGGCAGCCCCCGCACCAGCGTGCTGCTGGTCTGCCCGGAGGACTTCGGCAGCCGCCCGACCGCCGTGCCGGTGGACGTGCGCCGCGAACTGGCCACCACCCGCCGGCAGCTGAGCCGGATGACCGGCATCGAGCGGCTGCTGGCGGTGCTGCCGCCGGGCGCGGACTTCGACCTCTCCCCCGATCCGCACGGCATCCCCGTCAGGTCGGCCGAGGAGCTGGAGAAGACGGTCGGGACGGTGCCCGCCGCGTACAGCCCGGACTGCCTGTCCACCTGCGAGCTCGGCTTCCACTGCCGCGCCCAGGCCCGCTGCGGGGACCGGGTCGAGCAGCTCGGCCGGGGGGTGCGGGGCGAGCTGGGCAGCATCCGCACGGTGCGGGAGGCGCTGGACGTCGCCCGGACCGGTCCGCGCGGCGCGGCCGGTGCCGGCACCGGTGCCGGCACCGAGGAGGACGGGGACGGCGACGGGGCCGACGAGGCCGCCGCCCGGCTGGCCTACGCCGCCGCGCTGCGCGCCGAGGCGCTCGGCCGTCCCGCACCGGCCGGTGCGGGGGCCGAACGGTGAGCCTGCTGTCCACCCTGGCCCGGCTGGAGGCCGTGCGCAGCGGCCGGGCCGAACCGCTGGCCACCGTCCGCCACCGGCACCTCTCCGAGCGCCCGATGGTGCTCGTCCCGCTGACCTCGGCCGGTGAGGACGGCGCGCCGCTGGCGGTGCTGCTGGGCACCGACCGGGACGCACCGGCGCTGCACATCGTGCCGCAGCCGCTCAACCGCACGCTGCGCTCGGAGTTCCTGGCCGACCTGGCCGCCGATCTGCTGCCCTACCTGGAGTCCTTCGGCGACGAGGTCGAGCTGATCGAGGGCTCCGAGAAGGACCCGGAGAGCGGCGAGAAGACGCCGGTGGTCCGTGAGCTGTGCGCGGACGCCCCGCAGCTGATCGTGCCCAACAGCGGGGGCCTGCGGTACCTGGCGCTGCTGGGCCGCTCGACGCGGTTCCGCCGCACCGCCGAGGACGAGGACCCGGGCCCGTTCCCGGCCCCGGCCCGGGTGCCGCTGCTCGGGCGCTGGCTGACCCACCTCGCCGAGCGGGCGATGGTGCCGGGTTCCAGCCTGCTGCTGCCGATGACCGGGCTGCTGGCCCGGCACTGGGCCACCGGCCAGAGCCACCTGGAGGACCAGCACCTGGCCGCCCGGCTGGCCTGGCACTCCCCGCCGGAGGGGCTGACCGGCGCGGAGGCGGCCGAGCTGGCCGAGACCGGGCGCGGCGGGGAGGGCCGACTGCTCCATCCGCCGGCCGGTCCGACCACCGACCCGGTGTTCGACGCCAAGGTGCTCGCCCCGGCGATCGCCCGCTACGACGCGGCCGCGGCGGCGCTGCGCGAGGCCGACGCCCCCGGTGGCCCCGGGGGCGCGGACGCCGGGGCGGCCCGGGAGGCCGTGCGGGTCTCCGTCCACCAGTTGCGCACCGTGCTGCGCGAGGAGCTGCTGCCGACCTGGTACGACGTCTGGCACGGCCTGGACCTGCTGCGCGCGCTGCCCCCGGCCGGCCATCTGCCCGAGCGCTGGACCGGCGACCGCTGGTCGTACACCGGCCACCGGGACCGGCTGGCGGCCGGCGAGCCGCCGCAGCCGCGGATCGACGACGCCGTGACGGCCGCCCGCAAGCTCGCCCAGCGCGAGCGCGAGCAGGCCCGGCTGGACGTCCAGGAGGCGCTGGACGATCCGCTGGCGATGGCCGAGCACCGGCTGGCCGGGGAGGCGTTCAGCGGGGTGGTGACCGAGGTGGTGCCGGACTACGACACCACCGGCCGCTCCCCCAAGCCGCGCCCGCTGGTCACCGTGCGCACCGACGACCGCCCGCACGCCGACCTGGGCCGCGAGGTGCACCGGGTCCGTGAGCCGGCGGCTCCGGAGGCCGCGGCGGGCCCGGCGCAGAAGGCCGTGATCGCGGCGGCCGACCCCGAGGGGGGCACCATCACCGTGCGGGTGCTGTCCGGCATGGGGCGCAGGAAGGAGCCCGAGCCGGGGAGCCTGCCCGAGCCGGGCGAGCGGGTCACCTTCACGCTGTTCGAACTGACGGTCCGGCAGGCCGCGCCGCTGCCCGAGCCGGACGACACGCCGTGGACGCACGGCGGCCCGCCCGGTGCCGTCGTCACCGTGCTGCCGGCCGTGGCCGGCGCCGCCGAGGACTGGGAGTGATCCGCCCGATGAGCACCGAGCAGGACCCGGGTCCGAATCCCGGCCCGCCCCCCGGCCCGACTGACGGCCAGGGCGCCGGCCAGAGCCCCGGCGCGGCCGCCGACGCCGCGGTGGCGCGGATCCTGGAGGCGACCGTCCGGCCGGCCGTCGGCGCGCCGCGCGGCGTGGTGGTGGACTCGCCGCCCGGGGCCGGCAAGTCGACCCTGGTGGTGCGGGCCGCCCGGGAGCTGGTCGGGGCCGGTGAGCGGCTGATGATCGTCGCCCAGACCAACGGCCAGGTGGACGACCTGGTCGACCGGCTGGCCGTCAAGGCGCCGGATCTGACGATCGGCCGGCTGCACGCGGCCGACGCGCGCCCCGGTCCCGAGGTGCTGCGGCACGCCAATGTCACGCCCTCGGACAAGGTCGCCGAGCTGGCCGGGCTGGACGTGGTGATCTCCACCTCGGCCAAGTGGCAGTGGGTGCGGGCCGAGCAGCCGTGGCGGCACGCGATCGTCGACGAGGCGTACCAGATGCGCTCGGACGCGCTGCTGGCGGTGGCCCGGCTGTTCGAGCGGGCCCTGTTCGTCGGCGACCCGGGCCAGCTGGACCCGTTCACCGTGGTGGGCACCGAGCAGTGGGCGGGCCTGTCGTACGACCCGTCGAGCAGCGCGGTGGTCACCCTGCTGGCGCACAACCCGCAGATCGAGCCGCACCGGCTGCCGGTGTCCTGGCGGCTGCCGGCCAGTGCGGCGCCGCTGATCTCCGGGGCGTTCTACCCGTTCACGCCGTTCCGCTCCGGCACCGGCCCCGGGGACCGTTCGATGACGGCCTCGGTGCGGCCGGACGGCTCCGCGGTGGACGCCGCGATCGACCGGGCCACCGAGCACGGCTGGGCGCTGCTGGAGCTGCCCGCCCGGCACACCGTGCGCACCGATCCGCAGGCGGTGGCGGCCGTCGCGGCCACCGTGCGCCGGCTGCTGGACCGCGGGCTGACGGCGCACTCCGAGCAGGGGTCGGCCCCGCTCACCGCGGACCGGGTCGCGGTCGGCACCGCGCACCGGGACCAGGCGGCGGCGGTACGGGCGGCACTGGTCAAGGCGGGGGTGCCGGTGGACCCGACGGCCGGGCCCGCGGTGACGGTGGACACCGCCAACCGGCTGCAGGGGCGCGAGTACGACGTCACGGTGGTGCTGCACCCGCTGTCGGGGCGGCCGGACGCGACCGCGTTCCACCTGGAGACCGGCCGGCTCTGCGTGCTGGCCTCCCGGCACCGGCACGCCTGCATCGTGGTGGCCCGGGCCGGGATCGCGGAGCTGCTGGACGAGCATCCGGCCACCGAGCCGGTGCAGTTGAACGTCCCGGTGGCGTTCCCCGACGGCTGGGAGGCCAACCACCGGGTGCTGCACCACCTGTCCGGGCACCGGGTGCGGCTGGGCCGGCCCTGAGGGCCCCGGCCCACGGGCGGCAGGGGCGTGCGCGGGACCGGGCCGGCGCGCGGCGGGCCGGTCCGGCCGACGTGCGCCCCCGGCGCGCCGGGCGGGAATAGCGCCCGGACGCGCACCGTTCCGTTACCGGCCGCCGCCGCGAGACAATGGACGACGGCCACGACCGGGCGACGCCGGCCCGAGCAGCCGTCGCCCGCCCCCATCGAGCACCCGGAGGTGTCCGTCCATGCCCGACTCCCATGCGCAGGCGTCCGACCCGAGCGGCCCCGCCGCGCCGGCCGGTCCCGGCACGGGCGCCGGTACGGCGTCCGGCCGACGGCAGCGCCCGGCGCAGCTGCTGTTCGAGCCGCAGGCCGACGAACCGGAGCCGGAGCGTTTCTTCGACCTGGAGTCGATCGACGACCCGGCCGAGCTGCTGCGCCGCTCCACCGAGCTGGCGCTGGCCTTCCGGGCGGCCGCCGAGCGGGCCACCGACTTCCAGGCGGTCGCGGCCGCGCAGCTGGCGGACCCGCGCCGGTTCGACGCGCTGTCCGAGGCCGAGATCGCGGACCGGGCGGACTGGACGCCGGACTACGCGGCCAAGATGGTCGAGTACGGGCGCACCCTGCTCAGCCCCCGTCGGCACGAGGACTGATCCCGGCCGGAGGCGCCCCCGGCCGGTTCCCCCGCGGCTCCGTCGCCCCTGGCATATGCCGGAGGACGCGGAAGGGTACGCCCCCGCCCGCCCCGCTGTCCGGCGAACCACGCTTTCCCTCCCGGACGCGCCCCGGACGCCCCACTCTGCTGTGCGTGGACATCTGGACCAATCAGTCGGTGGAGCACGTGACGGCGGCCGGAGAGGCCTGGCTCGCCTCCGCCAGCGAGTACCCGCGCAGCATGCGCGCCCTGTGGGAGTCCCGCCCCTGGGCGCCCTCGGTGCTGCCCTGCGGCCGGGCCTTCGACGTGATCAGCATGCCGGCGCTGTTCGGCCGCCGGGTCCTGGACGAGCTGTGGGCCTCCGGTCCCGGCTGCGGGCCGGTGGCGGTCGTCCGGGGGCGCACCCTGCTGTTCGTGCAGCCGGGGGCGGCGCCCAGGCTGCGCCGGCTGCTGGCCTGGGAGGAGTGGGCCCGGGACGTGCCCCCGCTGCTCTGCCACGGCAAGGGCGACACGGTGACGGTGCCGCCGGTGCAGCGGGCGGCCGACGGCGGCCCGGACGCGTCGGGGCACGGCCGGGGGCGGTGGATCGTGGCCCCGGAGAGCCGGGAGCCGTGGCTGCCGGGGGCCTCCGTCGTCCTGTGGGCCTGCGTCCGGGCGGCCCGCGAGCCGGTCGACGCGCTCTGAGCCCGCCCGCCGGGCGCGGGGCCCGGGAGGTGCGGGTATTCGATTTTGGCCGGACCGCGACGCGCTGCTAGAGTCTTCTCTGTCAGCAGGCGCCGCTAGCTCAGTTGGTTAGAGCAGCTGACTCTTAATCAGCGGGTCCGGGGTTCGAGTCCCTGGCGGCGCACAGACAGCCGGAA
>NZ_JBHVER010000050.1:0-42426 GCF_042802195.1 Kitasatospora sp. NPDC057500
CGCTCGGGGCGGTCAGCCTGGTCACCGACGTCTCCTCGGAGATGGTCACGGCCGTGCTGCCGCTCTACCTGGTGCTGGGCCTCGGCCTCTCACCCCTCCAGTTCGGCTTCCTCGACGGACTGTTCAACGGCGCCACCGCGCTGGTCCGGCTGCTCGGCGGACGGCTCGCCGACCGGGGCGGCGGCCGCCACCGGACGGTCGCCGGGGCGGGCTACCTGCTGTCGGCGCTCTCCCGGCTCGGGCTGCTGCTGGCCGGCGGCGCGGCCGGCGGTATCGCCGCCGCACTGGCCGCCGACCGGCTCGGCAAGGGCGTGCGGACCGCCCCGCGGGACGCGATGATCACGCTCAGCGCACCGCCGGAGGCGCTGGGCCGGGCGTTCGGCGTGCACCGGGCGATGGACACCACGGGGGCGCTGCTCGGGCCGCTGGTCGCGTTCGCGGTGCTGTGGGCGACGGCGGACGCCTACGACGCGGTCTTCGTGGTCAGCTTCGCCACCGGCCTGCTCGGCGTCCTGGTCCTGGTGCTCTTCGTCCCGGCCGGGCCGCCCGTGCCGGCGCCCGCACCGGTACGGGCCGCGGCCGCGCCCGGGCCGGCGCGGACGAAGCACCGGGTCCTGCGCGACCCGGTGTTCCGGCGGGTGACCGCCGCCGCCGCGCTGCTGGGCGCCGCCACCATCGGCGACTCCTTCCTCTACCTGCTCCTCCAGCGCGGCCTCGACCTGTCGCCCGTCCTCTTCCCGCTGCTGCCCCTCGGCGCGGCCGCCTGCTACCTGCTGCTGGCCGTCCCGGCCGGCCGGCTCGCGGACCGGGCCGGGCGGCGCACCCCGTTCCTGCTCGGCCACGGCGCGCTGCTGGCCGCCTACCTCACCCTGCTGGCACCGCTCGGATGGCCTTCCGCCGTCCTCGTCCTCGTCCTGCTCGGCGTCTTCTACGCCGCCACCGACGGCGTGCTGATGGCGCTGGCCGGGCCGGTGCTGCCGGCCGGCGGCCGGGCGGGCGGGCTCGCGGTGCTGCAGACCGGGCAGGCGCTGGCCCGGCTGGTCGGGGCGGCCGGGTTCGGCGTCGCCTGGACGTGGTGGGGACCGCGCCCCGCCCTGCTGGCCGCCGCCCTCGCGCTGGCCACCGCTCTCGCCGCCGCCTGGCGGATCCTGCCGGGAAGGAGTGACGCATGAACCCGCTGAACCCGCGCGCAACGGTGAAGGCACGCACGACCGTGCTGGTCCTCGCCCTCCTCGTCCTGCTGGGCGGCTCGCTCGGCTACGTCCTGCACGCCCGCGAGCGCGGCGGCGGGCGGCAACTCGTCGCGGCGGAGGCCTCGTTCACCCTGAACGAGGCGGGCCTCTACTACCGCGACGGCGCCACCGGACGGGTCGCCCGCACCCCGGGCACCCCGGACGGGCCGTCCTGCGAGCGGTTCTACGCGGCGGGGGAGCGGGCGCTGTGCCTGCGGGCGCTGCCCGGCACCCCGGCCCGCACCCAGGCCGTGGTCTACGACCGGGCGTTCACCGAACTGCGGACGGTCACCGTGCCCGGCATCCCGAACCGGGCCCGGGTGTCGCCCTCCGGACAGGTGCTCTCCTGGACCACCTTCGCGGTCGGGGACTCCTACGCGAAGAGCGGCTTCTCCACCCGCACCTCGATCCTGGACCTGCGCACCGGCTACCTGGTCAAGTCGATCGAGGAGATCCCGCTGACCCTCGGCGGCGCCCGGTACCACGCCGCCGACGTCAACTACTGGGGCGTCAACTTCGCCGCCGACGAGAACCGCTTCTACGCCACCGTCGCCACCGGCGGCCGCACCCACCTGGTCGAGGGCGACCTCAAGGCGTGGTCGGCGCGCGCCCTGCGGGAGAACGTCGAGTGCCCCTCGCTCTCCCCGGACGGCACCCGGATCGCCTTCAAGAAGAAGGTCTCGGACGACCCGGCCGCCCCCTGGCGGCTGTACGTGCTCGACCTGGCCGACCTGCGCGAGCACCCCACGGCCGAGTCGCACAGCGTCGACGACCAGGCTGCCTGGCTGGACGACGCCACCCTCGCCTACGCCCTCCCGGCCAGGGAGGGCAAGGGCGGCGACGTCTGGACGGTCCCCGCGGACGGCACCGGCGCACCGCGGCTGCTGGTGCCCGGCGGCTCCTCACCGGTCACCGTGCCGGCACCGTCCCGCTGACCGTGCGGGGCGGCCCCCACTCCGCACGGTGCGGGCCGCCCCGGACCGGCTCAGCGCTGCTCGGCCAGCCAGTCGCCGAACCGGGCCTCGGCGAGCCGCGCGCCGGGCCCGGGCAGCAGCGTGCGCTCCTCCAGCGCGGCGCCGAAGTAGCGGGCGCCGGGGTCCGTCACGACCGTGCGCGGGTCGTCCGTCCCGGCCAGCGCCGTACGGACCAGCTCGTCCAGCCCGAAGACCTCGGGACCGGCCACCTCCACCACGCCGTTGACGGGCGCGCCGACCGCCGTACGGGCCACGGCGGCGGCCACGTCGTCGGAGCGCACCGGCTGGATCCTCGCGGCGGACAGCCGCACGGTGTCCCCGTCGGTGGCAGCCGCCGCGATGCCCTTGGCGAACTCGAAGAACTGGGTGGCGTGGACGATCGACCAGGGCAGCCCGGAGGCCTTGATCAGCTCCTCCTGCGCCTGCTTGGCGCGGAAGTAGCCGCTCTCCTGGAGCCGCTCGGTGCCGACCACCGACAGCGCCACGTGGTGGGTCACCCCGGCGTCCGCACCGGCCTTCAGCAGGTTGGCGGTCGAGGTGCGGAAGAACGCCAGGACGGCGTCGTCCTCGAACGAGGGGGAGTTCGACACGTCGACCACCACCGGGGCCCCCTCCAGGACCTCGGCCAGGCCCTCGCCGGTGAGTGTGTCGACCCCGGTGCCGGGGGCGGCCGGAACCGCCTCGTGGCCCTGCTCCTTGAGTGCGGCCACCAGCTTCGAGCCGATGAGTCCGGTGCCACCGATCACGACGACCTTCATGAGGGGGATCCTCTCTGTGATTCTTCCGGTTCCCGCGGGCGGCCCCGGACGTGCGCCGGCCGGCCCCGCCCGCACCAGTAGGACAGCGCGGCCCCCGGATCTGTGACAACGACCCGGGTGAACCGGGTGGTACCGGGCTCAGCCCTCCAGCGAGGCCACGAAGGGCGCCAGCCGGGCCGGGTTCATCACCCACATGATCCGCTCGATCCCCTCGGCGGAGGCGTCCAGGCAGAGCAGGGCCGTCGCGGCGCCGCCGGCGGAGACCAGCACGGCCGGCAGCCCGTTGGCCTCCACCCACCGCAGCTCCGTCCCCGGCCAGAAGCGCGGTGCGAAGGCCGCCAGGTACCTGGCCACGACGGGGCGGCCGGTGACCGGGACGCGGGAGGCTCCGCGGACGCCCCCGCCGTCGGAGTAGCTGACGACGTCCGCCGCGAGCAGTTCCTCCAGCACCGCCAGGTCGCCGGTGCGCGCGGCGCCGACGAACACCTCCAGGAGCCGCCGGTGCTCGGCACGGTCCACGCGCGCCCGGCGCGCGGCGGCCAGGTGCCTGCGCGCCCGGCTCACCAGCTGGCGGGCGTTGGCCTCGCTGGTCTCCACGATCTCCGCGATCCGCCCGTACGGGTAGTCGAAGGCCTCCCGGAGCACGTACGCCGCCCGCTCCACCGGATTGAGCCGCTCCAGGAGCAGCAGCACGGCCAGCTCGACCGCCTCGGCGCGCTCGGCCCCCAGCTGAGGATCCGCCCGGGTGTCGACGGGGTCGGGGAGCCACGGCCCGACGTACGACTCCCGCCGCACCCGGGCCGACCGGGCGACGTTGACGGCCAGCCGGGTGGTGACGGTGGCCAGGAACGCCGCCGGGTCGCGGACGCCGGCGTGGTCGGTGCTGCGCCACCGCAGCCAGGCCTCCTGGACGATGTCCTCGGCCTCCGCCGTACTGCCGAGGATCCGGTACGCGATCCCGAACAGCTGCGGACGGACCGCGAGGAAGTCCCGGGTCGCCGGGTCGGGCGGGCCGGCGTCTGCGGCGGTCTGCACGGGTCGGTGTCCTCCACTGGGTGCGGCCGGGGGAGGCCGGACACGGCCCGGGCGGGACCGCGGCCGGCCTCCCTCCCGGGCTCAGCCGAACTGGCCGGGCCGGTACGCCCCGGCGGGCTGCCGGTTGATGACGTTGATCCGGTTGTAGGCGTTGATCACGGCGATGAGCGAGATCAGCGCGGCCAACTGGTCCTCGTCGTAGTGCTCGGCGGCGTTCTCCCAGGCCTCGTCGGTGACGCCGCCGGCGGCGTCCGCGATCCGGGTGCCCTGTTCCGCGAGCTCCAGCGCGGCGCACTCGGCGTCGGTGAAGACGGTGGCCTCCCGCCAGGTCGCCACCAGGTTCAGCCGCTGGGCGCTCTCACCCGCGTGCGCGGCGTCCTTGGTGTGCATGTCCGTGCAGAAGCCGCAGCCGTTGATCTGGCTCGCGCGGATCTTCACCAGCTCCTGCGTCGCGTGCGGCAGCCCCGCGTCGGACAGCACCTTGCCGGCCGAGTTGATGTGCCGCAGGACCCTGGCCCCGACACCGTTGCCGAAGAAGTCGAGACGGGCGTCCATGGTGTGCTCCTCGTGTCGTCGGGATTCACCTTCTTGACCGGACCGGACGGCGGAATGTGACACGGCTCCACTGTGGCCCGCATCACATCTGTCGGAGCCCTGGAGGGCCGGGGATGCCGGCCGGACCCGACGGCGTGTCACAACCCGCCGGGCTCGCCGGTCTTCTGACCGTACGACCGAAGCCGGTGCCCGCCAGGGCACGGGCGAAACGGAACCCGTCGCGCGGCGCCGGCGGCGGTGGCCGGCCCCCGGAACCCCGCCGCTGTCCGCCCATGTCCGGAGGAGGACACATGCACCCCCGTTCGAAGAGCACCCTGGCCGCGCTCGCGGTGTCGGCCGCGGTACTGGCCGGGTCGGCCGCCGCGACCGGAACCGCCGCGGCGGCCGAAGGCCCCTCCGCGGCCGCGGCCGCGATCTCCGTCTGCCTGCACGCGCAGCTCGTCGACTGCGGCATGGTCCCGGTCACCGTCAAGGACGCGGGCAAGGACACCTGGTCGGGCTCCCGCTGGCAGGACTCGATCTCCTCCCTCACGAACATCACCACCGCGCGGATGTGCTTCTGGGAGCACAACGGCTACCAGGGCCGGTACTTCGTCCTGGAGAGCGGCCACCAGGTGACCGACCTCGGGGGCACCGTGTTCAACGACGCGATCTCCTCCTGGAAGCCCTGCTAGCAGCGGCCGCGCCCCGTCACGGGCCGGTCCGGCACTCCCGACGAGGAGCGCCGGACCGGCCCGCCGCGCTCGGTCCGCCGCGGCAGCGGGCCGGGCGGCCCGCGTGGGCCGGACGGCCCACGACACGATCCCCTCGACGGAAACGGAGGAATCCGTGCAGACGATTCCCACCAGCGACCTCGACCTCTTCACCGACCGGGCCCTGGGCGACCCCTACCCGCTCCACCGCGAACTGCGCGGCCTCGGCCCGGTCGTCGAGCTCACCGCGCACGGCGTGTACGCCCTCGCCCGCTACCGCCAGGTGCGCGAGGCGGCCGCCGACTGGCGGGTCTTCTCCTCGGCCCAGGGCGTCATGATGAACGACCGGATCAACTCCGCCCTGCAGGGGATCACCCTGTGCAGCGACCCGCCCGAGCACACCCGGATGCGCCAGGTGCTGGGGCGGCCGCTGCGCCCGGAGCGGCTGCGCGAGCTGGTGCCCCGGATCGAGCGCGAGGCGGAGCACCTGGTCGGCCGTCTCGTGGAGCAGGGCTCGTTCGACGCCACCACGGAGCTGGCCCGGCACCTGCCGCTCACCGTCGTCTCCGAACTCGTCGGCCTCGGAGACGCCGGCCGCGCGCACATGCTGGAGTGGGCGAACGCCACCTTCGACGCCCAGGGCCCGATGAACCGGCGGACCGTCGAGGCCTTCCCCGAGCTCGACGAGATGGTCGCCTTCGCACTGCGCGAGGCCCGGCCCGGCACCCTCGACCCGGCCGGCTGGGCCGCCGAGCTGTACGCGGCGGCCGAGCGCGGCGAGCTTCCGGTGGAGCAGTGCCCGTTCATGGTGATCGACTACATCGCGCCCAGCCTGGACACGACGATCTACGCCGTCTCCAGCGCCGTCCACCTGTTCGCGACGCACCCTGAGCAGTGGGCCGTCCTGCGCGCCGACCCCTCGCTGCTCCCGCACGCCGTCAACGAGGTGCTGCGCCTGGAGTCCCCGATACAGCGCTTCACCCGCGTCGTCACCGAGGACCACGAGGTCGAGGGGTGCACCCTGCCCGCGGGCTCGCGCGTCATGCTCCTCTACGGGGCGGCCAACCGGGACGAGCGCCAGTACCCCGACCCCGACCGCTTCGACGTGCGCCGGCGCCCCTCGGACCACCTGGCCTTCGGCCGGGGGGAGCACGCCTGCGCGGGCCTGGGCCTGGCCCGGATCGAGATGCAGGCCGTCCTGGCGGCCCTGCTGCCCCGGGTCGGCCGCTTCGAACTCCTCGCCGCGGAGCCCGTGCTCAACAACGTCCTGCGCGGGTGGGCGAGTTGCCGGGTCCGGGTGCACCCGGCGGCGGACTGACGCCGGATTGACGCCGGATCAGGAACCGGTGTCCGTCGAGGCGCGGACGACGAGCTGGGGCTGGAAGCGTTCGACCCGCTCGGTCCGTTCGCGGCTCGGCGCCTGAAGCAGGGTCAGCGCGCGTTCGGCCATCGCGGAGAGCGGGTGGCGGATGGAGGTGATGGGCGGGTCGAAGAGTTCGAGTATCTCGGTGTCGTCGAAGCCGGTGACGGCGATCTTCCCGGGCACGGCGACCGATGAGCGGTGCAGGGTGCTCACCAGCCCGACGGCGAGCACGTCCGCTCCGCAGACGACTGCGTCGATCCGGTCGCGCTGTTCGACGATGCGCCGCCCCGCCGTGCGGCCCGCGTCGGTGGTGAAGTTGGGCAGCAGGACGGTGGTGGCGCCGTCGCCCTGGACCTCGGTGAAGGCCGCGAGCCGTTCCGCGCCCGAGGAGGAGGCCTGGTCCGCGGCGACCAGCGCGATCCGGTGACGGCCCGTCTGTTCCAGGTGCTCGACGAGGAGTCGGACGGCGGCCGCGTTGTCGAGGGTGACCGCCACGGTGCCGGAGCCCTTGGCCCACCGGTCGAACAGGACGACCGGGCGGCGGGCGGCGGCGTTGCGGATGGCGGGTCCGGACTCGTTGGCCGAGACGGGGACGACGAACAGGCCGTCGACCCGCCCGCCGAGCAGCGTGTCGATCTGCTCGGCCTCGATCGCGGGGTCGTTCGCCGCGTCGGAGACCATCAGCGTGCCGCCGGCCGCCCGCACGTGCTGGGCGATGGCGTCGGCGAGCTGGACGAAGTACGGGTTGGCGAGCGTGGGGACGACCACGCCGACGGTACCGGTGCTGCCGGTGCGCAGGGCCCGGGCCGAGTGGTTGGCCTGGTAGCCGAGCCGCCGGGCGGCCTCCTCGACCCGGCGGGCGAGCTCGGGGTCGACGTTGCGCGGTGTCCCGGCGAGTACCCGTGAGGCCGTCGCGCGGGAGACGCCGGCGGCCTCGGCCACGTCGAGGAGTCGGGGCGCTGTCACGTGGGTGTCCTTCGGATGGGTGGGCGGTGGAGGGGCCACGACATCGGGGCGGTCTTTTCACGAGGAGGCTACTTGACGGCCGGGGGGTGCTGGTACAGCATGTCGGAAATCGATCTCCCAAAGGAGCGTCAATGCCGTCCATCACCGTCGTCGGTTCGGTGAACCGCGACCTCGTGCTGAGCGTCGAGGGCCTGCCGCACCCCGGCGAGACCGTGCTCGCGCGGCACTTCGCCGAGGGGGCCGGCGGTAAGGGCGCCAACCAGGCGGTCGCCGCGGCGCGCCTCGGATCCCGGGTGCGCCTGGTGGCCAGGGTCGGCACGGACGCGGCCGGCCTGCTGGCCGCGCTCGCGGCCGAGGGCGTGGACGTCACCGAGGTGCGGACGGACGAGCGGCACCCGACCGGACTCGCCGCGGTGGTCGTCGACGGCGCGGGCGAGAACACCATCGTCGTGAACCCGGGGGCCAACGCGGCCCTCGGCGCCGAGGACCTGCCCGCCAGGCTGGTCCGCTCACCCGGCGAGATCGTCCTCGTGCAGAACGAGATCGCCCCCGGTGTGGTCGACCTGGCGGTCCTGCGCACCCGCGAGCAGGGCGGGACCGTGGTGTTCAACCCCGCGCCGGCCCGCCCGGTCGCCCCGGGCGTGCTGGCGGCGGTCGACGTCCTGGTCCCCAACCTGGGCGAACTCGCCTCCCTGCTCGGCGCCGACCGCCCCGCCGGACTGCCCGAGGCGCGGGAACTGCTGGAGCACGCCGTGCTCCCCTGCCGGGCCGTCGTGGTCACCCTCGGGGCCGACGGCGCGCTGCTCAAGGAGTCGCACGGCCCCGGCGTCCTCCACGTCCCCGCTCCGCGCGTGGACGCGGTGGACACCGTGGGCGCCGGCGACACCTTCTGCGGAGCCCTCGCGGACGCCCTCGGCCGCGGCGCCGCCCTGCCGGCCGCCGTCGAACGCGCGGTGCGTGCCGCTTCGCACGCCGTCACCGGCCTCGGCGCCCAGTCCTCCATGCCCTACGCGGCCCAGCTCGACACCACCTCCCTCCCCTCCGCCCCCTGACACCCCCCACGGGCCCCTCACCAGCACAACGGAGAACCACCCATGAAGAACCTCAAGATCGGCCTGTTCGAGAACGCCCAGACCAACGCGAGCGGCACCGCCACCTGGCGCCACCCCGACAGCCGGCGGCACCTCTTCGACACCCTCGGGTACTGGCGCGAGCTCGCCACGATCTGCGAGGACGCCAAGCTGGACTTCCTCTTCCTGGCCGACGCCTGGGGCTGGTCGGAGATCGACGGCACCCGCCCGCCGATCGCCACCGAGGAGACGCTCGACCTGCCCCGGCTCGACCCGGTCGTCGTCGCGTCCGCGCTGCTGTCGACGACCACGAACCTGGGCCTGGTGATGACCGGCTCCGTCCTGGTCGAGCCGCCGTACGCCTTCGCCCGCCGGATGGCCACCCTCGACCAGCTCTCCGGCGGCCGGATCGGCTGGAACGTCGTGACGACGGGCACCGCCGACACCGCCGTCAAGGCCTTCGGCATGGAGATGGTGGCGCACGACGACCGCTACCGGATGGCCGAGGACTTCCTCGACCTCGTCTACAAGTACTGGGAGGGCGCCTGGGAGCCGGACGCCCTGGAGAAGGACAAGGACGGCCGCTTCGCCGACCCCGCCAAGGTCCACCTGGTCGACCACAAGGGACCGTTCTTCCGCTCGCAGGGCTACGGCAACACCGCACGCTCCCCGCAGGGCACCCCGGTGCTCTTCCAGGCCGGGGCCTCTCCCGCCGGCCGCCGGGTCGGCGGACGGCACGGCGAGTGCATGTTCGTCGGCAGCGGCTCCGTCCAGCAGCTCGCCGGGCACACCGCCTCCATCCGCGAGGAGGCGGTCAAGGCCGGCCGCCGGGCCGACGAGGTCAAGGTGATGTCGGCGTTCTCCTGCGTCGTCGGTGCCTCCCGCTCGGACGCCGAGCGCCGCTACCAGCGGATCCTGGACGCCCAGCGGCCCGAGGTCACCGTCGCCAGCTACGCCATGTTCACCGGGCTCGACCTCTCCTCCTACGCGCCGGACACCCCCATGACGGAGCTGTCCACCGAGATGTCGCAGACCCAGGTGGCCCGCTTCGCCGGCAAGACCGTCGGCGACGTGCTCGCCGACTGGCACACCCACGGCGTCGGCGCGCGCCCGGTCGTCGGCACGGCCGAGGAGATCGCCGACGAGATCTGCGCCCTCGCCGAGGGCGCCGACCTCGACGGGTTCCTGCTCTCCCCGGCGGTCCAGCCGGCCTCGACCACCGAGTTCGTCGAGTCGGTGCTGCCGATCCTGCGCAAGCGCGGGGTCTTCCGCGGCGAGTACACGGAGGGCGAGAGCCTGCGCGAGCGGCTCACCGGGGCGGACGACCGCGCGCTGCCGGCCAGCCACCCGGCGGCGCGGTACCGGCACTGAGAACAGCACCCGAGAGGAGAGGATGACGATGACCATGGCCACCCTTGCCCCCGAACCGGCCGGGACGTCCACGCCGGCGGAGCTGGACGCGGCGACCCTGCGACAGGCGTTCGGGGCCTACCCGACCGGTGTGGTCGCGATCAGCGCGCTGCGCGCGGGCGAGCCGGTCGGCTTCGCCGCCAGTTCCTTCGTCTCGATCTCGCTCCAGCCGCCGATGGTCGCCGTCAGCGTCGCCCGCACCTCCACCACCTGGCCGCGCCTGGCGGAGGCCCCCGTCCTGGGACTGAGCGTGCTCAGCCACGGCCAGGGCGCGCTCTGCCGGCGGCTGGCCTCCCGCGAGGCCAGGCGTTTCGACGGCGTCGCGTGGTCGGCGACGCCCGAGGGCGCCGTCCTCGTCGAGGACGCCGCGCTGTGGCTGACGGCCAGGGTGGGCGCGACCTACGACGGCGGCGACCACGAGATCGTGCTCCTGGAGCTGATGAGCGTCGAACTCTTCGACGGCGTGGAGCCGCTGGTCTTCCACACCAGCCAGTTCCGCGAGCTGCTGCCCCATGCCTGAGACCTCCGGGTCCGGCGCCCCGGCCGCCCGCCCGCACCTCACCGGCACGGTGGTGCACGGCGCCGGCCGGGGCCACGGGCTCGGGTTCCCCACCGCCAACATCGCGGCCGGCCCGGACTCCCCGGTCCCGCCGGCCGCGGTGTACAGCGGCTGGGTGGTGCGCCACCGCACCGGCGCCGTCCACCCGGCGACGATCAGCGTCGGATCGAACCCGACCTTCTGCGACACCGCCGAGGTCCACGTCGAGGCGTACTGCCACGACCTGGCGGAGGACGTCTACGGCGAACCGGTCACCGTGTGGTTCGCCGAACGGCTCCGCGACACCGTGAAGTTCCCCTCTCCCGCCGCCCTGGTGCGCGCCGTGCGGGAGGACGTCCGGCGCTCCGAGGCCGTCCTCGCCTCGGACCACGGGCGGCGCGTCCGCGACGACGCGCTCGCCGCGCACCGCAGCACCATCACCGCCCCCTGAGGCTCCCCGCACGGTCCTGCCCCCCACCACCGTGCCGCGCCTCGCCACCGGCCCCGTCCCGGGCCGCAGCTCACACCCAGGCTTGTTCCCCCAGCAAACAAAGGTGTAGGTCATGAGCGCACTCGAGTGGCTGAACAACCAGTTCAGCTTCTTCGGCATCCCCGTCTACTGGTCCGACTTCCTCGGCAACATCCTGGCGCTCGCGACCGTCTGGCTCGCCCTGCGCCGCTCGCTGGTCGCCTGGCCCGTCCAGATCCTCGGGTCGGTCCTGCTGCTGATCGCCAGCCTCAACGTCCACCTCGGCGGCAACGCCGCCCGGCAGGTCGTGATCATCGCCTCGGCCTCCTGGGGCTGGGCCACCTGGCGGCGCAGCCGGCAGCAGGAGGGCGCCATCAACGTCCGCTGGGCGTCCTGGCGGGAGCGCGCGGTCCTGATCGCCGTCATGGCCGTCGGCACCTTCGCGTTCGCCGCGGTGCTCAAGGCGAACGACGCCTCGTTCTACCCCGGCGCCCCCTGGTGGATGGTCCTCGCGGACGCCTGGATCTTCGTCGGCTCGATCCTGGCGATGTACACCCAGGCCCGCCGCTACGTGGAGTTCTGGTTCGTCTGGCTGGCCGTCGACCTGGTCGGGGTGCCGCTCGCGATCCACTCCGAGCTGTACTTCTCCGGCATCGTCTACGGGATCTTCTTCATCATGGTCCTCATCGGCATCCGCGACTGGGCCTCGCACAGCAAGGGCCAGGAGATCGCCTCCCCGCTGGAGCCGGCCGTGGTCGTGGAGGGCCGCGGCGACACGACCCCGGCCGCCAGGCCGTAACCCGGCCGCGGCGGCACGGTGACGGCCACGTCCTGCGAGCCACTCTCCCGGGCCCGCAGGACGTGGCGTCGGCGCGCTACCTGCTCCGGCCGATCAGCCGCAGGACGGAGTCCGGCGGGTCGGCTTCCTTGTCCTTGACGTGCGAGTCGGGGACCGCCGGCCCGTAGACCTGGCGCATCGGGACCAGACCGCCCCAGGCGTTGCCGTGGTCCCAGTCCCGGTCCTGCTGGTTCTCGTGCTCCGGTTCGGGGGCCGCGTGCGTCTTGGACCTCACGATCGTGTCCTTCTCCGTCAGGCTGACGGAGAGGACCCCGACGGTGGGGGTGTGCTCCTCGTCCGAGTCCAGTTCACCGCCCTTGCCGTCCTTGATCGGGCGCAGCTCGGGCCACCGGCCCGGGACGACCTGGTTGCAGAGCGCCTCGAACGCCTTCGCCCGGTTCGCCGCAGCGACCTTCCGCGCGACGCCGTCCACCACCACGGAGCGGTAGTTGAGGGAGGTGCTGATCGCCGCCCGTCCGACGAGCAGGCCGTCGAGCAGGGTGACGGCCAGGCAGACGGGGACCCCGGTGTCGCTCCACAGCTGCCGCAGCGAGGGCTCCAGCTTCGTCTGCGGCGGCCAGTGGATCGAGCCGTGCAGGTAGATCAGCTTCTGGTCGGCCTCCTCGTGGTAGGCGTAGACCATGGGCACGCACCTCGGCCGGCCCGTGACGGGGTCGACGTGGGCGAGGGAGCAGACGTAGCCCTTCCTGAGGACCGCGGTGGCCGCCGCCAGGTCCTCGACCTCCTTCGTCCGCTTGAAGTGCTGGTTCATGCCTCCTCCTTGTCGGCGTCCTCCCGGGCCTTGTCGAGGATGCCCTGGACCACGCCCGTCGGGTCCTGGCCGTGGAAGGGGCGGCCGAAGAGCCAGTTGTAGAGCATCTCCCGGGAGATCTGCGGCTGGTAGTACGGCACCTCGTGCCCGGAGTCGGGCACGGCGACCTGGGTGACGTTGTCCAGGGTCCGGACGAAGCCCTTCGGGTGCCCCTGCGCCTGCTTCCAGATCAACCGCTTGGCGTTGCCCCAGCCGTTCTTCATGATCTCGGCGAGGATCTCCTCGGTGCTCTGGTAGCCGCAGGCGGTGTCGAAGTCCCCGGTGTAGAGCAGGACCTGGTACTTCTCCTCCGCGTGGATGAGGTCGGCGTACAGCGGCGATGCGTCCGCCATGACGTCGGCCTTCAGCGCGGTGGCCACCGGTCCTGAGTTGTCCGCGAACTGCCATTCGTGCTCGGCGTGCACGGCCGTCTTCACGGGTCCGCTGTTGAGGTAGGCGGGAAGCGAACCCGGGGACAGGTCGTCCCAGCGCCGCACGTCGTAGACGTCGAAGTTTCCCCCGAACGCCAGCACGGCGTTGACCAGGCCGTTGCCGAGATCGGTGGCCTTCTTCATCCGTCCGGCCTTGAGGGCCTCCTGGAAGTCGAGGTAGGCGAGGTCCAGGGCGGCCTTCTGGTTCAGGCCGAGGAATCCGGACGCGTAGGCGTAGTCGATCATGACGCGCACCGAGAGTTCCGGTTTGATCCAGCCGTTGCCCACGGCGATCCCGCGCAGGTTGAGGTGCGTCCCGGTGCCGCCGGCGTTCTGCTCGTGGATCCGCTTGGCGATGTACGGCACGTACTTGCCCGCGTAGCTCTCACCGCAGACGTAGAGGGGACACGCCAGGTACTCCGGGTAGGTGTCGAAGAACCGCTGGAGCGCCAGCCAGAACATCTGACTGAGGGTCTCCTCGTCCTCGACGTAGACGTCCTCGGTCTCGCAGTAGCTGTATCCGGCCCCGACGGGCTGGTCCCAGTAGAGGAGGTGAGCCTCCTGGTTCCAGCTGTCGGGGCTGACCGAGACGGATCCGGCGGCGTCGTCGCCGATGCGCACCGGGCCGTTCTCCAGGAACAGCCCCGCGAGCGAGGAGGCGCCGGGCCCGCCGTTGAGCCAGATCAGCAGGGGGGTCCGCCCGATCAGCTCCTTCTGCTTGTCGGCGTCGAGGTTGGGGTCGCAGGTCTGGCTCTCGAAGAACCAGTAGAACAAGTGGCTCTTCGCCGTTCCCGGGCCGTCGACGTCCGCGTACCCGGCGTAGGACCGGGCGGTCTTCGGGAGGCCTTCCTCCTCCTTCTTGGCGGGGTCGGGGTAGAAGTGGATCTTCTGCGTGTTGGAGGCGTTCGCCGGGATCGAGTACACGGGCTGACGGGGCATGGGGCACCTTCCTTGGCGGGCTGGGGGTCAGGCCGTCAGCGTGATGCGACCGGGCAGCGGGCGGACGTAGCGGTCGATGTGGCGCTCGGTGTGCGCGACCTCCTGGAGGACCCCGATGCGCTGGCCCAGGAGGAGTTGGAGCGCGGGGAACCGCTTCTCCTCGAACAGCAGGATGTTCAGCGAGCCGCCGTACTGGAAGTAGCCGATCTCGTCGCCCTTCGTCACCGGGACCGGCGCCGACCCCGCCGTGATCCTCCGGAACGGGTCGAGGAACCGCACGGAGCCGATCGAGTTGAGGCCGACGGGCACCAGGCCGACGTAGCCCTCGCCGTCCGGGTCCCCGTTGTGGTCCAGGTACGGCGTCTTGATGATGACGTAGCCGCGGCGGAAGTCCTCGAACAGGCTGTAGTCGTACCCGTAGCCGACGTTCCCCTTGTTGAGCAGGTCGGGGAAGTCCCGGATCCCGTAGTAGACGCCGCCGATGTCGTCGCGGGACTCGACCACCTCGCCGCCGACCGGGGCGTGGTAGCGGTGGTAGGTGTCGGGCATGAGGATGCAGGACACGGCCGTGCCGCCGATGAACCTCTCGGCGTACTCGGAGCCGTCGAGCAGCCTGCCGACGCTCATGGTGACGGCGGCCTTGATGGGGAGCGGTGTGTCGGGTGCCAGATTGTCGACGATCATATTGATGATGCAGTCGGTGGGGGCGGTCACGACGCTGGGGTCCTCGGGGTAGTCGATCTTCCGCGCGTTGGGCTTCAGTTCCCTGATGAAGAACTTGTTGAGGGTCGACCAGTCACCCTCCTTGAAATCGGCCATCCGCTTCGGGCCGAGTTCGTCGATCCACTGCTGGACCAGTTTCTCGGAATCCTTGGAGTCCATCTGCCGGCCCTGCAGCTGTGTGAAGTCGGCCAGCATGTCACGCCCTGATTCGCTGGTCACGAAAGCGAGGCCGGCGGCGTTCTCGTAGCTGATCCAGCTGAATCTGCGGATGTACTGGAGTCCGTCGGAGATGGGCTGCTTCCAGCCCCAGTCGTACCACTCGACGAAGAAGTCCGCCAGGGTCTTCCCGTCCGCTCCCCGCCAGTCCTTGTAGACGTCCGAGTCCGGGTACACCGTGGGCGGCGTCAAACTCCTGATCGCCGCGTCGAACTTCTGCCGGAAGTCACTTTCCTCGTCATTGTAGAGTTTCTCGACCTTTTCCTTGAATTCCTTGATGTTCTGCGAGGCCACGTCCTGCTTCCTTCCGTTCGGTGGGACCCTCTCCGGGTGCTGGTACACCCTCACCAAGTACGGCCCGATCCGCGGGGCGCCGCGCCAGCAGCTAGGCCGTTCGTCTAGAAACCACCTCCGCCTGGCGGTACGCCGCGTGTCGATCCCGGCCGCGGGTGGTCCTGAAGTCGTAGCGGGGGAGGGGCACTTCGGCGGGGGAGTCCGCTACCGGCGGTGGACGCGCCAGGCCGTCGCGGGCCTCTACGGTCGCCCCGACGGCCCGCCGAAGCACCCGAGGGGAACACCGTGATCCGCGCCGCCAAGTCGGCCGCCGCACTGGCGGCGCTGGCCCTGACCGTCCTCACCGCACCGGCCGCCGAGGCCGCCGCCGACCCGCTCGCCGCGCTGCGCGGGCAGCAGCCGCACTGGGCCTCCTGCGCAACCGGCCCCGACGACGCCGCGGGCGCCGACCTCGACGCCGCCGGCGCCCGCTGCACCGAGGTCACCGTCCCGCTGGACTACCGCGATCCCGGCGGGCGGACGATCGGCGTGGCCCTCTCCCGGCTGCCCGCCACCGACCCCGCACACCGCCTCGGCACGCTGTTCTACAACCCGGGCGGCCCCGGCGTCCCCGCCCGCCACCTCGCCCTCGCCCTGCGGCAGGCCGCCCCCGCGCTGGGCGCCCGCTACGACATCGTCGGCATGGACCCGCGCTTCGTCGGCGCAAGCACTCCGTTCGACTGCGGCTGGCCCACGGCCGGACCCGGCTCGGCCGGACCCGACCGGCTGGCCTTCGACCGGGCCGCCGAGGTCGCCAAGGACCTCGCGGGCCGCTGCGCCCCGTACCGCGACCTGCTGCCGCACGCCTCCACCCGCAACACCGCCCGGGACATGGACCTGGTGCGCTCCGTCCTCGGCGAGCCGAGGATCTCCTACCTCGGCTCGTCCTACGGGAGTTACCTCGGCGAGGTCTACCTCCAGCTGTTCCCCGGGCGGGTCGGCCGGGCGGTGTTCGACGCCGCCATGGACCCGGACCGCTTCGGCCCCGACCTGACCGCCACCCAGGGCCCCGCGATGGACGCGGCGCTCACCGCCTGGGCCGCCTGGGCGGCTCGCCACGACGACCGCCACCACCTGGGCGCGACGACCGCCGGGGTGCTGGCCTCCGTCGAACGGGTGCGGCTGGCCGCCGGGCGCGGACCGCTGACGGTCGGTTCGCACCGGGTCGACGGCCGGGCGCTGCCGCAGGTGCTGTGGACGGTGTCGGCCGGCGACGACGCCGACGCCTACGGGGAGTTCTCCGCCCTGGTACGGGTCCTGGCCGACGCGGCGGAGGGCCGGCCGGCCCAGCCGACCGCGCTGCTGGAGGCGGTGCTGACCGGCCTGGCGGCGCCGGACACCGGTGGCTACGCCGCGGTGCAGACGGCGATCATGTGCGCGGACCGGGCCGCCTCGCGCGACCCGCTCGGCTACTACCGCGACATCCAGGCCCACCGCGCCGACGAACCGCTGTTCGGCCCGCTCACCCGCAACCTCACCCCGTGCACCTTCTGGCCCGCCGAGCCCGCCGAACCGCCCACCCGGGTCCGCAACGCCGTCCCGGTGCTGCTCGTCGGCGCCGACGGCGACCCGGCCGCCACCTACCCCGGCCAGCTCTCCGCCCACCGCGCCCTGACCGCCTCCCGCCTGGTGACCTTGCGCGGCGCCTTCCGCCACACCGTCTACGCGGGCCTGTTCGCCCCCCGCGACAGTTGCGTGGACGCGGCCGTCGACCACTACCTCGTCGACGGCGTCCTCCCGACCCACGACTACGACTGCCCGTCACCCCGCCCGTAGCCCCGGACCGCACCGGGGTTCGGCACTCCCCGGAGGACGGGACGGCCCGGCGCGGGAATCCCCTGCGCCGGGCCGTCGTTCATCCGGTGCCGGATCACCCCCGCCGTTCGAACAGCGGCACCCGTACCGGCTCCGGCCGGGGCGCGGCGGCCCGGCCCGACAGTGAGGAGTCCTGCGGCGACAGCATCAGGGCGATTCCTCCGAGCGCGAGCAGGACGAGGATCGCCACCGCGAGCGGGGTGATGAACTGCGAGGCGGGGAGGCCGTCGGCCGGGGCGCGGCCGTCGAGCACGACCGAGACCGCGGCCATGCCGGTGTAGTGCATGGCGACCACGGCGACCCCGGCGATCAGCGCCGACGCCAGCGAGGCGAGCAGACCGGTGATGTTCAGCGTCATCCACAGCGCGACGGTGGACGCGGCCACGGCGATCGCGACCGAGGCGGCGACGATGGGCGTGTCGTAGGAGACCTGTCCCTGGACGTGCATCGCCGCCATGCCGAGGTAGTGCATCGCGGCGACGCCCAGTCCCATCACCGTGCCGCCGATCAGCAGGGTGGACAGGCCGCGCGGCCGGTAGCCGACGTAGAGGATGCCGAGGCCGCAGACCGTGATCGCGAGCAGCAGGCTGCACAGCGTCAGCGGCACGTTGTAGAGGATGGTCGAGCCGGTGACGTTGAAGCCGAGCATCGCGATGAAGTGCATCGTCCAGATGCCGCAGCCGATCTCGGCGGCGCCGAGCAGCAGCCAGCCGAGCCGCCGGCGCGGCGGCAGGTCGAGGGCGCGGACGGTGCAGCGGAGGCCGAGTGCGGCTCCGAGGCAGGCGACCGCGTAGGAGAGGACGGGATTGATCCATCCGTAGTGGAAGCCGTCGATGGGGGCGGTATGGGTGTGCATGGAGGTACCTGAGCTGACCTGTGGTTGATGGACGGGTTCGGGAGCGGCCCGCGCCGTGACGAGGGCGGCGCGGTCCTCCCGGCTCCAGGGGTACACGGAGGACCGGAACGTCCGGGGAAGGCCGGCTGAAGGGTAGTGGTCCACCGGTCGGCGGCGCCCAGGTGTCGGGCCGCACCCGCCCCCGGTCGGTGTACCGTCACATCGCTCCTTGAAGGCCCGGTTTCGGCGACCCCCGCTGCCCGCCCGGTCTCGAAGGTCACGGACGGTGCCGCGGAGGTGTCGGCAGAGCCCCACCGGCCTCACGTGCGGCTCCATACTAACGACCCCCGCAGGTCAAGGACCGGGCGGGGGTTCTCCGGGGGATTTTTCGTGAAGGTTGCGGGTCGACGGTCCCGTGGCGGGTGGACCGCGCGGAACTGACGCCGGGTGCGCTGAAGGGGAGCAGGGCCCCCCGGCCGGACCGATCGGGGAGGGGGCCCGCCGCTACCGCTCCTGCCGCCGCGTGACCTCCGCGACCAGGGCGGTGATGTGGGCACGGGTGACGCCGAGGCCGAAGCCGGTGAACTTCAGCAGCGGCACCTGGTGGGCGGCGGCCAGGAGCCGGGCGTCGCTCTCGGCCAGGGTGGCGGCGAACGGGAGGTCGGCCAGGTGCTCGGCGAGGACGGCGGAGCCGATCGGGTGCGCGAGCCACTCGCCCAGGCTGGAGTGCGGGGTCAGCGGGTCGAGGACGCCGTCGCCGGGCGTCCGCAGCCAGGTGCGCAGGCGGATGTCGCGGGAGGAGGCGCCGACCTCGACGGTGAAGGTGCCGGGGTCCAGCCGCCAGGTGCCGCGGGTCGTCGACCAGCGGGCGAGGTCGCGGGCGGTGATCCGGAACTCGGCGCGGCCCGAAGCGCCGGGCTCCAGGCGGAGCTTGGCGAATCCGCGCAGTTCGTGGCGGGGCCGGGTGGGCTGCGGCTCGTCGACGGCGAGGTAGAGCTGGACGATCTCGGCGCCGGCGCGGGAGCCGGTGTTGGTGACGGTGACGCGGGCCGTCCAGGCGTTCTCGCCGATCCGCTCCACCTCCAGGTCGTCGTGGTCGAAGGTGGTGTAGCTCAGCCCGTGGCCGAAGGGGTAGGCGACCGGGACGTCCACGGTGTCGTAGTGGCGGTAGCCGACGTAGCGGCCCTCGCCGTACACGCTGTGCCCGTCCTGGCCGGGGAAGTGCGGGTAGCAGGGGGTGTCCTGGATCCGGAGCGGGATGGACTCGGTGAGCTTGCCGGACGGGCTGTGTGCGCCGAACAGCAGGTCGGCGAGGGCGCTGCCGCCGGCCTGGCCGCCGAGCCAGGCCTCCAGGACGGCGGTCGCGTCGTCCTGCCACTCGGCGACGGAGACCACCGACCCGTTGGCCAGCACGACCGCGACCTGCGGGCAGACCGCGGCCACGTGCCGCAGCAGCTCCAACTGCTCGGCGGGCAGCCGGATGTGGGAGCGGTCGAGACCCTCGGTCTCGGCGGTGTCGGGCAGGCCGAGGAAGAGCAGCGCGGTGTCGGACCCGGCGGCGAGGGCGACCGCCTCCGTGGCGAGGACGGCGTCGGGGGCGCCGTCCAGGGTGAAGCCGGGGGCGAAGGCGAGTGCGAGGCCGGGGCCGGCCTGGGCCCGGAGCGCGTCCCAGGCGGTGTCGAGCCGGGTCGGGGTGACCCGGGAGCTGCCGTGGCCCTGGTAGCGGGGGGTGCGGGCGAACTCGCCGATGACCGCGACCCGCCGACGGGCCTGCGGGTCGAGGGGCAGCAGGCCGCCGTCGTTCTTGAGCAGCACGGCGCCGTCGCGGGCGGCCTCGCGGGCCAGTTCGTGGTGGGCGTCGGCGTCCCAGGCGGCCGACTGTCCGGCCCGGTCCACCCGGTCGCGCAGCCGCAGCACGCGCTCGGCGGCGGTGGCGACGGCGGACGCCTCCAGTCGGCCCTCCTCGACGGCGGTGACGATCTCCTCGTCGGTGCCGGTCGGCGGCATCTCCAGGTCGAGCCCGGCGGCCAGGGCGGCGACCCGGTCGTTGACGGCGCCCCAGTCGGACATCACCAGGCCGTCGAAGCCCCACTCCTCGCGCAGGATCCGGGTGAGCAGCCCGCGGTCCTGACTGGCGTGCACGCCGTTGATCCGGTTGTAGGAGCACATCACGGTGTACGGCGCGGCCTCGCGCACGATGTGCTCGAAGGCGGGCAGGTACAGCTCGCGCAGCGTCCGCTCGTCGACGTCCGCGCTGACCCGCATCCGCTCGGTCTCCTGGTTGTTGACGGCGAAGTGCTTGACGCAGGCGCCGATCCCCAGGGACTGGATGCCGGTGACGACGGCGGCCCCCATCCGTCCGCTGAGGTGCGGGTCCTCGGAGAAGTACTCGAAGTTGCGGCCGCACAGCGGGCTGCGCTTGATGTTGACGCCGGGGCCGAGGACGACGTCGACGCCGAAGACGGACGCCTCCCGGGCGAGGGCGGCGCCGACCCGGTGCGCGAGACCGGTGTCCCAGCTGGAGCCGAGGGTGACGGCGGGCGGGTAGCAGGTGGCGGGCAGGCCGGTGCCGAGGAAGGAGACGCCGGGGCCGTCCCCGGCGGGGCGGCGGATGCCGTGCGGGCCGTCGGAGACGGTGAGTGCGCGGACCGTGTCGCGCACCGCCGTGGTGGTCCACGAGGTCGCGCCGGAGGTGAGCGACGCCTGCTCGGCGAGGCTCAGTTCGGAAGCCCGGTCGGAGGTCATGCGGTCCTGCTCTCTCTGCGCTGGTGCGGGCCCGGGGGGCCGGTCGGCGGGGCCGCCGCCGGGAGGTGGGTGGGGGTGGTGCTCAAGGACGGCTCCTTCGCCGTACAGGTGGGGGGTGGCGTCACCCTAACCGTGAAAACTTAGGAGCTCAAGGTTTTCGTGCTCCCGCTCCGCCCCGGACTCGTAGAATCCGCTCATGACCAAGCCCCGGGGCCCCTACGCCAAGACGTCCTCGAAGCGACGGCAGATCATCGAGGCCGCGCTCGCCGCCTACGCCGAGGCGGGCAGCCGCAAGGTGTCGGTGCGCGACATCGCCCAGCGGGTCGGGATGACCGACGCCGGGGTGCTGCACCACTTCGGCGGCCGGGAGGCCCTGTTCACCGCCGTCCTCGCCGCCCGTGACGCCGCCTCCGAGGAGCGGTTCGGGGCGTTCGAGGACCGCGGCGTGGACGACTTCCTGCGCATCCTCGCCGACAACGCGTCCACGCCCGGCCTGGTCAAGCTCTTCGTGGACCTCGCCGCGGCCGCCGCCGAGCCGGCCCACCCGGCCCACGGCTACTTCGGCGAGCGCTACGACGGCCTCCGCCGGCGCCTCGCCGACAAGGTCCTCACGCAGGACGCCGTCCGGCCGGACACCGTGGACGAGGACCGCGCGGCCGAGGCCGCCTGGGCGGCCCGGATCCTGATCGCCGCGACCGACGGACTGCAGCTCCAGTGGCTGCTCGACCCCCGCATCGACATGGCCGACGACATCGGCCGCCTCGCCGGCGTGCTGCTGGACGCCCGGGTGGAACGGGAGCGCCCGGTCAGCTGACCGGGACGGCCAGCAGTGTCCGCCACCCCCGCCGGACCAGCCCGGGCACGTCGACCGACGGGTCGTTCAGCCCCTGCAACTGCGCCCCCTCGACGAGTGCCAGGAAGGCGGCGGCCGTGAAGTCGGGGTCCGGCCCCGGATCCACCGAGCCGTCCGTCCGCCGTGCCTCCAGGTGGCCGCGCACCGCCGAGCGGAAGCGCTCGAACCGCTCCCGGAAGTACGGGTGCGCGGGGTGCCCCGGGTCCAGCGAGGCCGCCGCGAGGTGGACGTACAGCCGCACCCGCGCCGGGTTCGCCGCGTTGGCCTCCATGACCCGCGCCATGAACTCGCCGGGATCGCCGGCCCCGGCCAGCGCGTCCCAGCGCAGCGCCGCCAGTTCGTCGGTGTCGCGCAGGACCTCGGTGAGCAGTTCGTCCTTGGACGCGAAGTGGTGCATCAGCCCGGTCAGGCTGATCCCGCTCTCCTTGGCGATGGCGCGCAGCGACGTGCCCCGCTCGCCCTCGCGGGCGAACACCTCGAAGGCCGCCGCCAGGGCGCGTTCACGCTGCGCCCGTCCCTTGGGCGTGGAGCTGCGGTTGGCCACGGGGGGATTTTATGCGACCGCCGCAGGTCGTCCCGGCGAGGTCTTGTCGCGAAAAACCGAACACTGTACTGTTCCGGTCACCTCCCGACCGAAGCCGGACCACGGCGCCGACGCGCGCCCGGCCGGCCGCCGACTCCGCGGACCGCGCGCCCACCGCCCCGCCCTCCGCGCGGGCCCGTGACGGCACTTCCCCGAGGACACCCAATGGACACTGACGTCATCATCGTCGGAGCCGGCCTGGCCGGACTCACCGCCGCCCACGAACTCACCTCCCGGGGACGCAAGGTGATCCTCGTCGACCAGGAGAACGCCGCCAACCTCGGCGGCCAGGCCTGGTGGTCCTTCGGCGGCCTGTTCCTGGTCGGCTCGCCCGAACAGCGCCGGATGCGCGTCAAGGACTCCTTCGACCTCGCCTGGAGCGACTGGCAGGGCAGCGCGGGATTCGACCGCCAGGACGACGAGGACCGCTGGGCGGTGCGCTGGGCCCGGGCGTACGTCGAGTTCGCCGCGGGGGAGAAGCGCTCCTGGCTGGCCGGCCACGGGCTGCGCTTCCTGCCCACGGTCGGCTGGGCCGAGCGCGGCGACCTGCGCGCCGACGGGCACGGCAACTCGGTCCCGCGCTTCCACGTCGCCTGGGGCACCGGCACCGGCGTGGTCGCGCCGTTCGCCCGCTCCGCCCGGCAGGCCGCCGCCGAAGGCCTGCTGACCTTCCGCCACCGTCACCGCGTCGACGAGATCGTGGTCACCGACGGCGTGGTGACCGGCGTGCGCGGCCGGGTCCTGGCCCCGGACGACTCGGTGCGCGGCGCGGCCTCCAGCCGCGAGGAGGCCGGCGACTTCGAACTCTCCGCCCAGGCCGTGGTGGTGGCCGCCGGCGGTATCGGCGCCGACCACGACCTGGTCCGCGCCCACTGGCCGGCCCGGCTGGGCACCCCGCCCGCGCACATGGTCACCGGCGTCCCCGCCCACGTCGACGGGCGGATGCTCGGCATCACCGCCGACGCCGGGGCGCGGCTGGTCAACAGCGACCGGATGTGGCACTACACCGAGGGCCTGCACAACTGGGACCCGATCTGGCCCGGCCACGGCATCCGGATCCTGCCCGGCCCCTCCTCGATGTGGTTCGACGCCCTCGGCCGCCGCCTTCCCGAGCCCTGCCTGCCCGGCTACGACACCCTGGGCACCCTGCGCCACCTGCGCACCGACCCGGAGCTGGCCGGGCACGACCACTCCTGGTTCGTGCTCACCCAGAAGATCATCGAGAAGGAGTTCGCCCTCTCCGGCTCCGAGCAGAACCCCGACATCACCGCCGGCGACCGCAAGGCCTTCGTGCGCGAGCGGCTGCTCGGCAGGGGCGCGCCCGCGCCGGTCGAGGCGTTCAAGCGGCACGGCGAGGACTTCGTGGTCGCCGCGACGCTGGAGGAACTGGTCGCCGGGATGAACGCGCTGACCGACACCCCGCTGCTGGACGCGGCCCGGATGCGGGAGCAGGTCGAGTCCCGGGACCGCCAGCTGTCCAACCCCTACAGCAAGGACGCCCAGGTGCAGGGCCTGCGCAACTCCCGCCGCTACCTGGGCGACCGCCTCGGGCGCACCGCCGCCCCGCACCGGCTGCTCGACCCGGCGGCCGGCCCGCTGATCGGCGTCAAGCTGCACGTGCTCACCCGCAAGACGCTCGGCGGCATCCAGACCGACCTCTCCTCCCGCGCGCTCGGCGCCGACGGCACGCCGGTGCCGGGACTCTACGCGGCGGGCGAGGCCGCCGGGTTCGGCGGCGGCGGAGTGCACGGCTACAACGCGCTGGAGGGGACGTTCCTCGGCGGCTGCCTGTTCTCCGGCCGCGCGGCCGGTCGCGCGGCGGCGGAGGCCACCGCCTGACCGGCAGGCCGAGGGAGGACGGGGTTCCGGTCACCGAGGGGTGTGTTTTTGGACTGCCGCGACGGGTCGCGCAGGTGTTCCCGGGAGCGGGTTGCCCGGACTGGTGATCGATGGTTTCCTCGGTCCTCGTGACCTCTCCGGGACCACGTGTCGCATACGAAACTGATGCTACATCAGTTCATGGCGCTACGTCAGAAGACCTGTCCCAAGCGGGACTTGAATGGATCGATGACGATCCGTCAGGACTGTTGACCGACCCGGCCGACGGTCCGGCGGCGGGCGTCCGGGCGGCGGGCGTCCCGGTGGTGGTGGACGAGCGGGACCGGTGCTTCTTCGACCACCCGCTCGACCACGTGCCGGGGATGGTGCTGGTGGCGGCGGTCCTCGACCTGCTCCGGGCGCGGGCACCGCGACAGGCGGCCGACGGCCGGCTGCGGCTGTCGCTGACCTTCGACCGGATGTGCGAGCTGGGCCCGCCGGTGTGGTTGCACAGCGAACCCGCCGCGGCCGACGACGGCCCGGCGTGGCGGCTGCTGGCCGTGCAGGACGGCGTGACCGTCTGCCGGGCCTCGGCCGGCCTCGGCGGCGCCGCCGGCCCGGCCGTGCCGCCCGCCACCGCCCGGGCCGTGGTGTCCGGCGGCGCCCGGGAGCGGCACGCGGCACCCGCCGACCCGGCCCTGGTCCACCGTCACCTGCCGGAGAACGTCATGGTCGGCGGAGCGGTGCGGACGGAACGGGCGGCCGTACTGGTGCCGCCGCCGGGGCACCGGCTGGCGGGCGCAGGGACGCACACCCCGGCCGCGCTGATCGAGTCGGCCCGGCAGTTGGCGACGATGCTCGGCCACACGGCCCACGGCCGCGCCGCGGACGCGCAGATGCTCTGGCTGTCGCTGGAGGCGGACCTGCCGACCGGCCTGCCGGCGGCGGTGCCGCTGGAGCTGTGGTGGGAGTTCGCACCGCCGCGCGGCGCACGCGCGGTGTACCGGTTCGCCGTGGTGCAGGCGGAGAGCGGCGAGCGGTTCGGACGGGTCGAGATCGGCGTCCACACCCTCAGCCGCGCCGGATACCTGAAGCGGAGGGCGGCCGGATGAGTGCGGTGGAACCGGCGGCGGGCACGGGCCGCCCGTCCTGGGCGGCGCGGGCGCCGCGGCTGTTGTTCGTCGTCGCGGTCCTCGCGGTCGGCACCGGGCTCGTGGTCCACCTGCGGCACGCCGGCGACCCGGTGGACCTGGTCGCCGCGGTCCTGGCCGCCTGCTACCTGGGGTGGCTGGCGGTGGAGATCCCGGTGACCTTCCGCACCTCCGGCGCCGCGCCCAGCGAGTCGGCGACGCTGCTGCTCTACGCGGCGGCCCGGATCGCGACGGCGGCCGCGGCCGTGCTCGGCCCGCTGCCCTGGGACACCTGGTCGCCGCTGCTGCTGATCCCGGCGGCGGTGTTCACCGGCGGGGTCGTGCTGCGCCAGGCGGCGATCCGCACGCTGGGCCGCTTCTACTCCCACCACGTCACCCGCCAGAGCGACCACCAGGTCGTCACCTGGGGCGTCTACCGCGTCATCCGGCACCCCGCCTACGCGGGGATGCTGTCGGCGCACCTCGGTTTCGTCGCCTTCTTCCTGAACCCGCTGAGCGCCGTCCTGCTGGTCGCGCTCGCCGCCGCGATCACCTTCCGGATCCGCACCGAGGAGCGGATGCTGATCGACATCCCGGGCTACCGCGCCTACGCGGACGGCCACGCCCGCCTCCTGCCGGGCCTGTGGTGAGCGCGCCCGTCCGCCCGGCGCGGGTCCGGGTTCCGGCCACCCCGGACGAACTGCTGACGACCACCCGCTCGGTGCGCCTGCGGCTGGACCTGACGCGTCCGGTGGACCTCGGCGAGGTGCGCGCCTGCGTGGAGACCGCGCTCCAGGCGCCCAACGGCGGAAACACCCAGCGCTGGCACTGGCTGGTGGTGACCGACGTCGGCCTGCGCGAGCGGATCGGCGCGGTCTACCGGAGGGCCTTCGAGGTCCGCTATCCGCCCTCGGCCCGCGCGGGAGGCTTCGGCGCCGGGCTGACCGACCGGATGCTGGAGGGCGGCCGGCACCTGGCGCGGCACCTGCACGAGGTGCCGGTCCTGGTCGTCCCCTGCCTGGACCTCGGCGGCCGGCCCCTGCCCGCGGGCAACCAGGCGGGGCTGTGGGGCTCGCTGCTGCCGGCCGCCTGGAGCTACATGCTCGCCGCGCGCGCCCGCGGCCTCGGAACGGCCTGGACCACGGTGCACCTGGACGCGGAGAAGGAGGTCGCCGACCTCCTCGGCCTGCCGGACGGCGTCCGCCAGGGGGCACTGATCCCCACCGCGCACGTGGTGGGCGACGGATTCGGACCGGCACCGCGCCGGTCCGTGGACAGCGTGCTGCACCTGGACGGCTGGGGCGGCGGGGCGGGCAGGGGCGGCGAAGGGTGGGGCGGATGACCGAGTTCGTGGTGACCGCGGCGGGGGGCGGCGGTGCGCCGGCGGACGCCGCGCGGGTGGGGAACAAGTTCGCCCGTCAGGAGGTGCTGCGGCGGGCCGGGTTCCGGGTACCGGAGTTCTTCTGCCTGACGGCCGCGGCCTTCGACGAGGCCCTGGACGCGCTGCGCCCCGCGCTGCCGCCGCTGCCGGCCGACGGCGCCGGGCAGGACGCCGTCGAGGCCTGGTGCGCGGCCGCCCGCGCGGCGCTGGTCGCCTCGGCCCCGCCCCCGGTGCTGGCCGAGCGGGTCCGCGAGGAGTTCGCCGCGCTCACCGGGCCGGACGGCCTGGTCGCGGTCCGGGCCTGTGTGGTGCCGGTCACCGGTGCGGACGGGGCGGTGGGGGAGGACAGCGCCGTCGACCCCTTCGCGGGCATGAGCGACAGCTTCCTCTACGTCGACGAGGACGGCCTGGCCGACGCGGTGGTGCGCTGCTGGGCCTCCGCCTTCAACCCCCAGGCCGTCCGCTACCGCATCCTGCGCGGCCTCGACCCGCGCCGCGCCCGGGTCGCGGTCGGCGTGCAGCGGATGGTGCCGGGCACCCGCTCGTTCGTGGCGTTCACCCGCGACCCGAGGGACGGCTCGGCGCGCCGCGTGGTCGCGGCCGCGTACGGCATCGGCGAGGGCGTCGTCCAGGAGAAGGCCGACGTCGACCACTTCTTCCACGACCCGGCCACCGGAGCGGTGAGCGCCCGGACCGTGCGCAAGCGGTGGGCGATGGGCCTGCCCGAGGGCGCCGCCTCCGGCGCGCCGGAGCTGCTGCCGGTCCCCGGGGAGCTGGCGGACGTACCGGTCCTCGACGACGACCAGGTGCGCGCGGTGGGGGAGTTGGCCGCGCGGGTGGAGGAGCTGTTCGGCGTCCCGCAGGACATCGAGGGCGTCCTCACCGAGGACGGCACCGTCCACCTGGTCCAGGCCCGCCCGATGGCTCCCCCGCCCGTGGCCGAGGGCCCCGACCGCGTCTACTGGGGCAACCACAACATCACCGAGAGCTTCCCCGGCATCTCGGGCGCCCTCACCTACTCGCAGTCCCGCGAGTTCTACCGCCGCTCCTTCGCCGACCTCTACCGGCGGATGGGCGTGCCCGACTCCTGGGTGCGGGACAACGCGCACCGCCTCGCCCGGATGGTCGGCTACCTGGAGGGCCAGGTCTACTACCGGCTGGACGACTGGCACGCCCTGCACGGCCGGATGCCGATGTTCGAACTGGTCCGCCGGGGCTGGGAACAGGCGATGGGCATCACCGGCCCGGCCCGCGGCGCGCGCCGCTGGTCCGCCCCGGCGGTCGCCCGCGCGCTGCCGCGCCTCGCCTGGCGCAGCGCCCTGCACCCCTGGCAGGTCAAGGGCTTCCTGCGCTGGTGGGACCGGCAGATGGCCGAGGCGGAGACCGTCGGCGACTCGCCCGAGGAGCTGATCGCCTTCTACCGCCGGCTGTGGGAACGCGCCGGCGAACGCTGGGGCGTGACCCTGGTCAACGCCTTCCTCGCCCTGGTGGTGCTCGGCGCCGGAAGCGCCCTGCTGCGCCGCTGGACCGGCGAGGGCCCGCAGGTGCTGGTCGGGCTGATGGGCGGCGGGCGCGAGAACCGCTCCCTGGAGGCGGTGCGCGCGGCCATGGGCCTGGCCGAACTCATCGGCGGGGTGCCCGGGTTGCGCGCCGCCGTGCTCGACGACGGGGGCGACCCCGAGGAGCTGTGGCAGGAGATCGTCACCGGCCGCCACGGCGAGCCGGTCGCCGACGCCGCCCGCGGCTACCTCGCCCGCTACGGCGACCGCGCGCTGCACGACCTCAAGCTGGAGGAGCCCACCCCCCGCCAGCGCCCGTGGACCGTGCTCGCCCTGATCCGCCCGCTGGTCCGACAGGGGGTGACCGTCGCCGCCGGCCGTGCCGACGAGCAGGCCGCCGCCCGGCGCGCCCGCGAGCGGCTGCGCGAGGTGTGCCCCGATCCGGCGCGGCGCGCCGTCCTGCTCGGTCTCGCCACGCTGGCCCGCGACCTCGCCCGGATCCGCGAGGACACCCGGTTCTGCCGCACCCAGCTGTTCGGCCTCTCCCGCGACGTGATGTGGCGGCTCGGCGCCGAACTCGCCCGCACCGGCGTCCTGGACGACCGGCTCGACATCGCCGACCTCACCGTCGAGGAGGTCATCGGCGCCTTCGACGGCACCGGCGCCGACGGCGACCTGCGCGCCCTGGCCGCGCTGCGCCGCGCCCGGCGCGAGCAGTGGGCCCGGAACCCGCAACGGCCCGCCCTGCTGGGCACCCCCGCCGGGCTGCCGCTCGCCCGGGCCCTGCCGCACGCCACGGCGGTCGGCGCGGCCGGCGCCGCGAGCGACGACGTGCTGCACGGGATCGGTTCCAGCGGCGGCGTGGTCCGCGGCCGGGCGAAGGTGGTGCTCGACCCGTCCGCCGGTCCCGACCTCGCCGCCGGGCACATCCTCGTCGCCCGGGAGACCGACCCCGGCTGGCTGTTCCTGATGATGTCCGCCGCGGGCATGGTCGTGGAGCGCGGCACGCTGCTGTCCCACACCGCGATCACCGGCCGGCTGCTGGGCGTGCCCACCGTGGTCGCCGTGCCGCGGGCCACCACCGAGATCCCGGACGGCGCCTGGATCGAGATCGACGGCACCGCCGGCACCGTCCGCCTGCTCCCGCCCGCCGAACAGCCCGCCGAGCAGGCCGCCTGGCAGCCCGCCGACGCCGACCCCGCCGCCACCACCGAGAAGGGCGGGACCGCATGACCGACCCGGCCCGCTTCCCCTTCCCGCCCGCCGACGACGTCCGCCCGCCCGACGCCTACCGCGAGGTGCTGCGCACCGGCGCCCCGCACCCGGTCCACCTGTCCAGCGGACAGCCCGCCCTGCTGGTCACCCGCCACGAGGACGTCACCGCCGTCCTCGGCGACGACCGCTTCAGCCGCGCCGGCTACACCGAACTCGCCCGCCCGCTGTTCGCCCGCAGGACCGAGTCCGTCCTGCTGGCCACCGCCGACGCGCCCGACCACACCCGCCGCCGCCGCGCGATCCTGCCCGCCTTCACCGCGCGCCGGGTCCGCCTGCTGCGCCCCCGCCTGGAGGCCCTCGCCGAGCGGCTGCTCGACGACCTGACCGGCGGCGCCGCGACCGGCGAGGCCGACCTGGTCGGCGGCTTCACCGTGCCCTTCCCGATGCAGGTCGTCAGCGAGGTGCTCGGCGTCCCGGTCGAGGACGGCACGATGCTGCGTGCGGAGGTCGACATCCTGATGTCCACCTCCGGCCACACCCGCGAGGAGGTCGCCGCCGCCCAGGCCCGGACGGACGCGTACTTCGCCGCCCTGGTCGCCGGCAAACGCCGCGCCGCCGAGGCCGGGCACCCCGCCGACGACCTGCTCACCCGCCTCGCGCTGCGCCCCGACGACGACCCCGCCCTGCGCCTCTCCGACCGGGAGGTGGTCGCCCTCGGCTCCGGGATGCTGATGGCCGGCTACGAGACCACCGGCAACTCCCTCGGCATGTGCGTCCTGCTGCTGCTGCGCCACCCCGCCCTCGCCAGGACCCTGCGTGAGCACCCCGAACGGATCCCGGCGGCCGTCGAGGAGATGCTCCGCTTCACCTCCCTCAACAACACCGGCGGCGCCCCCCACCTGGTGACCGAGGACACCGAGCTGGGCGGCTGCCCGGTGGCCGCCGGGCGGATCGTCGTCCCGCTCACCGACACCGCCAACCGCGACCCGGCGGTCTTCACCGACCCGGACGTCCTCGACCCCGACCGCCCGGACGTCGCCGCCCACCTCGCCTTCGGCCACGGCCGCCACCTCTGCCTGGGTGCCGAACTCGCCCGCGCCGAACTGCGGACCGGCCTCGGCGCGCTGCTTCGCCGCTTCGGCACGCTGGAACTCGCCGTACCCGAGGAGGCGTTGGAGTGGCGCCGGACGATGTTCATCAACGGCGTCCGGCGACTGCCGGTGCGCTGGACCGCCGCCGGGCGGCCCGCATGACCGACCAGCGCGCGCTCCCCGCCGCCCCCGCCGAACCGGGCCCGCCCGCCGCCCGCCTCGCCGCGTTCGTCCGCGGCAGCTTCCCGCTGCCGCTGTCCCTGCTGTTCGCCGCGCTCTGGGCGCTGGGCGCAACCGGCCTGTTCGCCGCCGCCGACGGCCGCCCCGCCCACTGGCGGCCCGGGTGGGGCACGGCCACGGCCGCGCTGACCGTCCTGGTCGACCTGCTCCTGCTGCGCGCCGCCGACGACCTGCGCGACCTGCCCTACGACCGGCGCCACAACCCCTCCCGCCCGCTGGCCCGCGGCGCCGTACTGCCCCGCGACCTCCACGCCCTCACCGCCGCCGGCGCCGCCCTGCTGCTCCTGCTCAACGCCGGCAACCGGCCCGCCCTGCTCCTGCTCGCCGCCCAGTTCGCCTACACCACCCTGCTGGTGGGCGCCGAACTGCGCCTCGGGTGGCCGCGCGGCGACGCCGTGGTCACCGCGGTCCTGCTCAGCTCCCCGGTGCAGATCCTGCTCAACCTCTACCTCTACGCCGTGTTCCTGCACGACACCGGCACCGAGGCCGGCCCGCCCTGGCGCGAGGCCCGGCACGCGCTGCCGCTGCTCGCGGTGATCATGCTCGCCGCCACCCACCACGAGCTCGCCCGCAAGACCGTGCGCGCACCCGGCCCGCACGAGCGCAGCTACGTCCGCGTCCTCGGCCTGCGCACCACCGTCGCCCTGGCGCTCGGCTGCGCCGCCGCGTCCGCCGCCGCCTCCCTCGCGGTGCTGCGCCCCTGGACGGGCGGCCCGGCCTGGTGGGGCTGGCTCGTGCTGCTGCCGCCCGTCCTCGCGGCCCTCGCCGCCCGGAACTTCACCCGCACCGGGGCGGCGCGCTGGCCCGTACCGGCGGTGATCGGCTACCTGCCGGCCGTCTTCGCCTGCCATCTGCTGATCGGTCTGGGGAGCACCTCGTGAGGACGGACCACCTGTACATCGCCGGCCTGGCCGCCCACGTGCCCAGGCTCTGGCCGGTCGCCGACGCGGCCGCCGCCGGCCGGCCCGGCGCGGAGCAGGCCCTGGCCGACGGCTGGACCAGCGTGTCCGTCGCCGACGACACCCCGGCGCCGGAACTCGCGGCCGAGGCTGCCCGGCTCGCGCTCAAGCGCTCCGGCCTGCACACCGAGGACGTCGCCCTCGTCCTGCACGCCGGCACCTACCACCAGGGCCCGGACGGCTGGTACGCCGCGAACTACGTCCAGCACCACGTCCTCGGCACCGCGGCCCCGGCGATCGGCCTGGACCAGGGCTGCACCGCGATGCTGGACGGCGCCCGCCTGGCGCACGGCCAACTCGCCCACGCCCCGGCCCGCTCCGCCGTCCTGGTCTCGGCGGCCGACAACTTCGGCACCACGACCCTCGACCGGTTCACCTACGCCCACGGCTGGGGCACCGGGCGCGGCTCGATCCTCGGCGACGCCGGCTGCGCCGTGCTGCTGTCCGCCACCGCCGGACCACTGCGGATCCGCTCCCTCGTCCAGTCCTCGCTCTCCGCCTGGGAACGGCTCTACCGGGGCACCGAGGAACTGTTCCCGCCCGGCCCGGCGGGCGGCGCCCCCGTCCCGCTCGGCCGGCGGATGGGCGCCTACGCGGACCGGGTGACCGACCGGGACCTGCGCCGGAGCATGGCCCGCGAACTCATGGCGGCCCGCACCGCCGTCGCCCGCCGGGCGATCGACGAGGCAGGCGTCACCGCGGCCGGCATCACCCGGGTCACCCACGTCTTCAGCGGCCACCCCCGGTACCTGGAGGGCCTGCTGCGCCCGCTGGGCATCGACCCCGGGCGCGGCGTGCTCGACCTCGGCCGCACCCTCGGCCACCTGGGCGCCTGCGACCAGTTCCTCGCGCTGGCCCACCTCCTGGAGACCGGCGCCGTCGGCCCGGGCGACCACGTCCTGCTCATCGGCAACGGGGCCGGCATCTCCCTCGCCGCCGCCGTCGTCGAGGTCCTGGAGCACCCCGCCCGGTGATCCGCCGGCGGCCCCAGGAGCAGGCTGTTCATCAGCCTATTCACCCTCCGGAGTGCTCTCCACCCTTCCCCGGACCCACCGGGCGACTATCATCAAGATGTTGTGACCAGTCGTCAGAACGATGAGACAGCAACCGGCATCACCGAAGAATCGGCCGATGTGGTGATCCTCGGCGCGGGCCCGGCCGGCCTCGTCCTCGGCAACCTCCTGCACCGGGCGGGCATCGACTGCGTCGTCCTCGAACGCGCCGACCGCGCACACCTCCACGCCCGCGCCCGGGCCGGCTTCCTCGCCCGGAACACCGTGCGCGTGCTGGACCGGCACGGCCTCGCGGACGGCCTGCACCGCCACGGGAAGCCCCACACCACCTGCGAGTTCCGCACCGGCGACGGCCGCTTCCGGCTCGACTACGCGCACCTCGGCCGCGGCGAGTCCCACACCGTCTACCCGCAGCAGAACCTCGTCGCCGACCTGCTCGCCTCCTACCTGGACGCCGGCGGCCGGCTGCACTTCGGCACCGAGGCCCACCGGGTGATCGGCACCGACGGCGACCGCCCCGCCGTCGAGGCGAGCGGGCCGGACGGCCGCCCCGTCCGCTGGCGGGCCCGCTACGTCGCCGGCTGCGACGGCCGCCACGGCGCCGCCCGACGCTCACTGCCGCCCGGCGCCGTCGTCCACCACCACGACCACGGCCTGTCCTGGCTCGGCCTGCTCGCCGAGGCACCGCCCAGCCTGGACGCCGTCGGCTACGCCGTGCACCGGCGCGGCTTCGCCGGCCACATGGCCCGCACCGACCGGATCACCCGCTACTACCTCCAGTGCGAGCGCGGCACCCTGCCCGAAGCGTGGAGCGAGGAGCACATCTGGCAGGAGCTGGAGGTGCGGCTGCGCGCCGCCGAACACGGCCCGCTGCACCGGGGGAGCATCGTCCAGCGCGCCGTCGTCGACCTGGAGTGCGACGTCGTCGAACCGCTGCGCCACGGCACGCTGCTGCTCGCGGGCGACGCCGCGAGCCTGATCACCCCCTCCGCCGCCAAGGGCGCCAACCTCGCGGTGCTGGAGGCGGAACTGCTGGCCACCGCCCTCGTGGACGAGCTCGCCCACGGCGACGGCCGCGCCCTGGCCGGCTACTCCGACCGCTGCCTGGAGTACATCTGGCGGGCCCAGGAGTTCTCGCACTGGATGGTCCGGCTGCTGCACGCCGTGCCCACCCCGCACGGCGGCCCGTCCTCCTTCGACGAGGGACTGCGCCGCGCCCGCCTGACGGCCCTGCGCACCTCGCGCGCCCAGCAGGACTGGTTCGCCGAGAACTACGTCGGCCTCTGACCCCCCCCCGAGCACCCTCTCCCGCACCAAGGACGCACCACGATGACCACCGAGGACGACACGTCCCGCCTCCGCGCGACGGCCGACTTCGTCCGCCGCCACGACACCGCCACCCTGCTCCCGCTCCTCCTGCCCGGCCCCGACGACGCCCACCTGCGCACCCTCACCCGCCATCTGCGCTTCCTGCACGCCGCGGTGCTGGTCTTCCCGCCCGACACCCGGACCCTGCTCGCCGACCTGACCGCCTGCGGCCTGGCCGCCGACACCCCGCCCGGCCCCAGCACCGTCGTCCGCCGTCGGCTGGCCGAGCGCCACCGCCGCGAGCCGGCCGCGCTCGACGTCACCATCCGGCGCCCCGCCGTCCCCGGCACCGGCCCCACGCCCCGCACCGTCGAGGTGTTCGCGCTGACCGTGCCGCCCGGCTCCGACCTTCGAGCGCTCGCCGACCACGAACGCGCCCACCAGCACGAGGCCCACCTCGCCTTCGAGGTCCTCCACCCCGAACCGCTGCTCCTGCGCGGCCTGTGCGCCCTGCTCACCGAGTACGGCGCCACCCCCGACGGCGGCGGCCACAACCCCCACGAGAACGGCACCGTCCTCTACTTCACCGCACCCCCCACCGCCCGGGCCGGCTACCGCCGCCTGGAACTGTACGCACCGGGCGAGCACCCCGACGCCCTCGCTGCCCACCTGGCCGCCTCCACCGCCCGTCCGCCGGCCGAGACCCTGCTGCGCCTGCTGACCGGCGCCTGGACCACCCAGGCCCTCGCGGCCTTCGCCCGGTTGCGGCTGCCCGAGGCCCTGGCCGACGGCGAGGCCGTCCCCACCGCCACCCTCGCCGCCCGCACCGGCACCCACCCCCGCGCCCTGGCCACCCTGCTGCGCTACCTCGCGATGCTCGGCGTCGTGGCACCCGAGGGCGACGGCCACCGCCTCACCGCCGCCGGCGTCCTGCTGCGCGAGGACGCCGAAGGCTCGATGCGCCCGCTGGCCCTGCTCTACGGCGGCCCCTTCTACCGCTCGTTCGGCGCACTCGACCACACCGTCCGCACCGGCGAACCCGCCTTCGACCACCTGTTCGGCGAGAACCACTTCGACCACTTCGTCCGCGACCCCGCCCTCGCCGACCTCTTCGACCGCTCGATGGCGGCGAGCGCCCGGATGTTCGACCCCGTCCCCGACCACCCGGCCCTCACCGCCGCGGCCCGCTCCCCGGCCGGCGCCACCGTCGTCGACGTCGCCGGCGGCAACGGCGAACTCCTCGCCCGCGTCCTCACCGCCCACCCCCGCCTGCGCGGCGTCCTGCTGGAACGCCCGCACGCCGTCGAGGCCGCCCGCGCCACGATGGCGGCGGCGGGCTGCGCCGACCGCTGCGAGTTCCGCGCCGGCGACTTCGCCGACGTCCCCGAGGGCGGCGACGTCTACCTGCTCTCCCGGGTGCTGCACGACTGGGACGACGAACGGTGCCGCGCGATCCTGCGCCACTGCGCCCGCGCGATGCCCGCGCACGCCGACCTGCTCGTCGTCGAACGCCTGCTGCCCGCCGACGGCTCGCCCTCGCTGGCGACCGCCTGGGACCTCCACATGATGTGCAACGTCGGCGGCCGCGAACGCCGCGCCGACCACTACGCCGCCCTCCTCGCCGCCGCCGGCCTCGACCTCCGCGGCCACAGCCCGCTCCCGCTCGACGCCGCCCTCCTGCACGCCCGCAGGGCCGCCGCGCCGCGCGAGAGCGCAGGACAACAGGGGGTGGTGGCGGAGTGAACGCCGGGTGACCAGGGCAATGGTCCGGACAGTTCCCCGGTAGTACAGCGAAAGCGAGCCCCCACCTGGATCTCGGCGTGCGCTGGAAGCTGCACGGTGACGGGCGGACGCCCGCACCGGGAGCGGTCGTCCGCCCCGACGAACGGCTCTCCTGGCCCCGGACGGCGGGGCTCGGCACCCAGCACGTGGTGGCCGTGTTGGGCGCGAGCCTTGTCGCCCCGGAGCGTTGAAGAACCTGGACCGGCTTGTTGGGGACCAGCTGGGGACCTTGCGAGCGGCATGGCTTCACCGTGCTGCGCACCACCCGGACCCCGTGGCTGGGCCCGCCGCTCGGCGGGGTGCCTGTGAGTGGGGGTCACAGGATGAACGGGCGACTGGTTGGCGGGGCGGCCGGGGGACAGGATGGCCGGGCTGCGCGGCATTTCCTGTCCCTATGTCACCCCGAAGGCAGTGATCATCCTTGACCAGTATCTCCGCGGCTCCGCCCGGTGAGAGTGCGGCCTCGTTCGACCGGTTGCGCTACGCGGGCGTCTTCGTCCTGCTGTTCCTGTTCGGCACCGAGACCTTCCTGGTCTCGCCGCTGCTGCCGACCATCGCGGACTCGATCAAGGTCAGCGAGGCGGCCGCCGCGTCCAGCGTCACCGCGTACGTGCTGGTCTACGCGGTGTTCGCGCCCTTCCTCGGCCTGCTCAGCGACCGCTTCGGGCGCCGCCGCACGCTGGTGGCCGGGACGGTGCTGTTCGTGCTCTCCAATGTCGGGGCCGCCGTCTCCACCGATCTGACGGGCCTGGTGCTCTCCCGGGCGCTGGCCGGGCTGGCCGCCGCCGCGGCCGGGCCGGCGATCTGGGCGCACATCGCCGAGACCGCCCCCGACGCCGTCCGGGGCCGGGCGCTGGGCCTGGGCATGGCGCTGTTCTCCTGCGGCCAGGTGATCGGCGTCCCGCTGGGCGGGTTCCTGGCCGGGGCGGCGGGCTGGCGGTCGGCGTTCTGGGCGCTGGCCGTCGGTACGGCCCTGGCCGTGCCGCTGCTGCTGCGGCAGGTCCCGGCGGGCGACCCGGCGGCGGAGCGGCCGGCCTCCGGCGGGGCCGTCCGGGCGCTGCTGGCGGGCTGGGGCGACCCGGTGTTGCGGCGGGCGCTGCTGGTGAACACCGTCTTCAACGCCGCCAACCTGGGGACGTTCACCTTCCTCGGGGTGGTGCTGGTGGAGCGCTTCGACCTCTCGGTGCAGGCGCTCGGCCTGGTCGGCGTGCTGGTCGGCGCGGGCAGTGTGGCCGGTTCGCTGCTCGGCGGGCGGCTGGGCGACCGGGCCCGCGCCGCCGGGCGGCACAACCTGCCGCTGCTGCCGGTCTGGGGCGCGCTGCTGGCGCTCGGCATCCTGCTCACGGTCGGGGGGCCGGGCCTGCTGGTGGCGCTGGTGGGCGTGGTCGTCTGGTTCGTGGCCAGCGGCGGCTTCGTGACGGACCAGCAGACCCTGGCCGGCACGGTCGCCCCCGAGCTGCGGGCCACCTCCAGCGCCTGGCTGACCTCCACCATGTACGCGGGCACCGGGCTGGGGGCCTGGGCGATCGGGGCCTACGGCGACGCGGCGGACAGCACGCTGGTGGTCGGCCTGGTGCTGGCGGTGGTGGCTGCGGCCGGGGCCCTGCTGGTCAGCACCTCGCTGCGGAACCGGCAGGCGGCCGGCTGATCGGCGCCGGAGGGGAGCACCGAAGCCCGTACGGGGTTCCGTACGGGCTTCGGCGTGTGCCGGGGCGGTGCGGTCAGCCCGCCTGCTGGACGGGCAGCGGGCGCAGCGGGCGGTCCACCAGGTCGGTCATCCGGCTGCGGTCCTCGGCGGCGACCGGGGTGAAGAGCAGCACCAGGGCGGAGGGGTCGTCCACCGGGTGGAAGGAGGAGAGCGAGAGCCGGACGGGCCCGACGCCGGCCGGCTCCACGGTGACCGTGCGGGCGGTCAGTTCGGCCACCGAGTGGCAGCCCCACCAGTGGCGCAACTCCGGTGCGTCCTGGTCGAGCCGGCGGTAGAGCTCGCCGGTGCGCGGGTCGGCGAGGGCCGGGCCGGCCTGGGCCCGGAAGTGCTGGAAGACGTTCATGGCCAGCGGCTCCCAGTCGCGCAGCACGCCGCGCAGCCGGCGGTCGGCCGCCATCAGCCACATCAGGTTGCGCCGGTCGGCGGGGACGGCCTCCGGCGGGCCCCAGAGCGCGCCCCAGGCGGCGTTCCAGCCGAGCAGGTCGAAGTGGCGGTCCAGCAGCACGGCCGGGCTGGCCGGCCAGGAGTCCAGCACCGGCTGGACGGCGTCGGCCAGCCGGGCGGCGGCGCCGTCCGCCGGGGCGGCCGGCTCGTGGTAGCCGGCCAGGCGCATGGCGTGCCGCAGCCCGGCCGCGTCCAGCCGCAGTGCCCCGGTGACCGCCTCCAGGACCTGCCGGGAGGCGGTCACCCGGCCCTGCTCCAGCCAGGTGTACCAGGCCAGCCCGACCCCCGAGAGCGAGGCCACCTCCTCCCTGCGCAGCCCCGGGGTGCGGCGGCGCGCGGTGGACCGCAGGCCGACGTCGGCGGGCTTGAGCTGCTCGCGGTGGGCGCGCAGGAACGCGCCGAGTTCGTGGCTGGCGAGGGGAGTTGACATGGCGTTGGCTCCTCTGGGGGCGGGGCTGCGTCGTACCTCAGACTAGAGCGGCAGCCGTGCGGGCGGGTCGCTCCCGGTGGCGCGGGCGGATCAGCGCGGCGCCAACCGCCAGAGCCGTACCGGCATGTGGCTCACCCAGCCGCGTTCGGCCTGGCGGCGGGCGGCGCTCTCGCCGACGGCCGTGAAGAAGGCGGGCCGCAGGGCGGGGGCCACCAGCCGGCTGTAGTAGTCGCCGAAGGTGGCCGCGTGGAAGTGCTCGTACTGGGCGGCGTCCTGGACGGTGACCACGGCGTCCCGCTCCAGGTGCGACTCCACGGTGAAGAACTCGCCGAGCAGTTCGGCCAGGTCCTCGACCGTACGCGTCCGGGTGGCGATCGGCAGCACCTCGCCCTCGCTGAACACCTGCGGCACCAGGGCGGGTTCGGTGCCGGTCGCGATCAGCGCGTCGCGGACGATCTCGTCCTCGCCGCCGAGCCCGTGGGCGTCCCGGGCGGGGTGGTAGGTGGTGAGCAGGAAGCGGCCGTCGGGGGCCAGCCGGTCGGCCACCCAGCGGAAGACGCGGTGCTCCACCGGGTACAGCCAGTGCAGCACCGAGGTCATGGTGACCACGTCGGCCCGGACGTCCAGCGGCTTCGGATCGGTCAGGTCGGCCCGGTGCAGGACGGTGCGGCCGGGGAAGCGGGCCAGCCGCTCGGTGGCCTCGGCTATCCGGTGCTCGGAGCGCTCCAGGCCGACGGCGAGCCGCAGCGAGGGGTGGCGGTCGAGGGCGGTCTCCAGCAGCTGGCCGATGCCGCTGCCGAGGTCGACCAGGGTCTGCGGGCTGCCGGTGACCTGGTCGAGGACCCAGTCGCGGTCCTGGACCTGGCGCAGCCGGCTGGCGTCGGCGTAGCCGGCCAGCGTGCCGGCCTGGATCTCGATGGCGGATGCGGTCACTGCCGGGCCTCCTCGGGGGCGGTGCCGGCCGCGGTGGCGGCGTGCGGCTCGGGGGCGGTGTCGATCAGGCGCAGCAGCCGTTCGCGGGTGCTGCTCTGGTCGTAGCGGTTGAAGATGTTGATCCGGTTGCGGGCGAGGTCGCCGCGGTGGACGTACTCGTAGAGGTCCTGGCGCTGGCCGAAGCCGTCGCCGGTCAGCTCCCAGGCCAGCCTGAACAGGCGGGACTTGTGCTCGGCGTCGATGTCCTTGCCGCGCATGTAGCGGTCGATGTGCGGGCGGAGCCGGGGGTTGGCGAGGTCGCCGGCGGTGGGCTGCATCAGCAGGCCGGAGGCGCCGATCCTCCGGACGATCTCCACCGCGCTCGCCGCCACCTCGGCGGACCAGACCCGGCTGGCGGCGGTGTCGCCCGGGGCGAGCAGCCCGCTGTCGGTGACCCGGGCGCGGGCCTCGGCGGCGTCCAGGAAGTACTCGGTCAGCTCCGCGTACCCGGCCAGCCGGCCCAGGTCCTCCTGGATGTTGCGGAAGCCCTTCACCCCGATCGACTCGGCGACCAGGGTGGCGGTGGCCAGCAGGGTGCGCAGCCGCTCCCGGTAGCGGACGTGGCCGATGTAGGCGCTCCACGCGTTGATCCGGCCCAGGCCCACCCGGGCCAGCTCGCCGTCGCGCAGGAGGAAGACGCGGTCCCAGGGCACCAGCACGTCGTCGAAGAACAGCATCGCGTCCTGCTCGTCGTACTTGGCGCCGAGCGGGTGGTCGTGGCCCCACGGGGCGCTGCCCAGCGGCTCCCGGCAGAGGGTGACCAGGCCGGGGGTGTTCAGCGGCAGCGCGAACCAGACCACGAACTGCTCGCCGCGCCGCTGGGTGAAGGAGGCGGAGAGGTATACCAGCACCTCGTGGGCCAACGGGGCGAGGGTGGTGAGCTGCTTGGCGCCGCGCACCACGATGCCGCGCTCGTTCTCCTCCAGGACGCGCAGGGCGAGGTCGGGCTCCTCCACCGGATCGGCGGAGCGGTCGATCTGCGGGTCGCCGAGCGCGTGCGAGAGGACGAGGTCGTTGTCGGCGCAGTGCCGGTACCAGGCCTCCGCGTTGGCGCCGAACCGCTCGTCGTTGCGGGCCAGCTGGTGGCGGAAGTCGTAGACGCCGAGCGCGATGGAGGCCATGAAGGAGGGCGAGCGGCCGTGCTGGCCCAGCGCCTCGGCGTGCCAGAACTCGGCGCTGCGGCGCTGGAGGCGCAAGTCCTCCAGGGTGCGCGGCGGGGCGTAGGCGCGGGCGATCCGGCGGCCGGTGTCCGGGTCCTGCACGGTCAGCAGGTCGCGGTGCTCGGGGTCGTGCTGGAGGTCGAGCAGCCGGGCCAGCTCCAGGGCGGCGGGGCGGAAGGCGGGGTGCTCGGCCGGGTCGGCGACACGCTTGCCGTCCAGGTAGAGCTCGCGGCCGTCGTCGAGTTCGGCCAGGTACCGCTCGCCGGTGAGCAGTCCCCGTGCGGTGGCCGGTGTGTCCAGCAGGGTCATGCGGTGGCTCCTGTCGAAGTCATGGTCGGGGCGTCGGTGGGCTGCCGGTCGGTGGGCTGCCTATTGGAGGGTTGCCTGTCGGCGGGCTGTTTGTCGGTGAGGGCGGGTGCGGGACCGGTGGGGGCCGGATCGGCGAGCGGGTGGGCCAGGGCGCGGTAGCGGCCGTCGTGGTACAGCAGCGGCTCGCCGGGGGCGCCGTCGGTGGCGACCACCTCGCCGACCAGCAGGGCGTGGTCGCCGCCGGGCAGGATCGTGTGCAGCCGGCAGTCGAACCAGGACAGGCAGTGGTCGACCACCGGCGCGCCGGTCACCTCCACCCGCATCGGCACAGTGGTGAACATGCCGAGCGCCCGGCCCGCGCCCGGGGTGGCGAAGCGGCGTCCGACGGCCTCCTGGCGCGCGGTCAGCACCGACACCGCGAACCGGCCGGAGTCCCGGACGGCCGCCGCCAGCGGGCTGCGGGCGGCCACCGCCACGCTGACCAGCGGCGGGTCCAGGGAGAGCGTGCCGAAGGAGGAGACCGTCTTGGCGAAGACCTCGTCGCCGTCCCGGGCGGTGAGCACCGCGACCCCGGTCGTCCAGTGGCGGGCGGCCGCCCGGACGTCCTGCGGCTCCACCGGCCGGTGCCCGCGCACGGGGCTCATCGGAGCGCCACCCGGTACGCGCGCAGCCACTCGTCCAGCTGCACCAGGTGGTCCAGGCCGCCGACCGGGTTGGGCGCGGTGCGGGGGCTCGGCAGCGGCCGGCCCTCGGCCAGCAGCCGGCGTACGGTGGCCCGGTCCACCAGGTCGAAGACCGGCGCCTGCGGGTCGGCCAGCAGGGCTTGCGCCCGCTCGGTCAGCACCTCCGTGTAGCGGACGGCCGGGGTGGACGGGTAGCCGCTCTTCGGCCGGTCCGCCACCTGCGGCGGCAGCAGGTCCCGGACGGCGTCCCGCAGCAGGCCCTTCGGTCTGCCCTCCGGCGCCTTCAGCGCCCAGGGGACGTTCCACAGGTACTCCACCAGCCGGTGGTCGCAGAACGGCACCCGGACTTCCAGGCCGACCGACATCGACACCCGATCCACCCGGTCCAGCAGCGGTGGCAGCCAGCGGGTCAGCGCCAGGTGGAACACCTCGCGCACCCGGGCGTCCGCCGCCGACTCGCCGGCCAGGCGCGGGACTTCGGCGATCGAGTCGCGGTAGGCCGCGGCGGTGTACTCGGCCGGGCGGACCTCGGTCGCCACCTCCGCGCGCAGCAGGTCGGCCGGGGTGGCGCGGCCGTGCAGCCAGGGGAAGGTGCCGGAGGCCAGCGCCGCCGCGTCGTGGAAGTACGGGTAGCCGCCGAAGATCTCGTCGGCCGCCTCGCCGGACAGCGTCACCGTGGAACGCCGGCGCACCTCGCGGAACAGCAGGTGCAGCGAGGCGTCCATCTCGCCCCAGCCCGGCCGGTCGCGGGCCGCCAGCACCACGTCCCGGGCGGGCAGCAGGTCGTCGTCCGGCACCAGGACGGCCGTGTGCAGCGTGCCGATGTGCTCGGCGGCGGCCTGCACGTACGGTGCGTCCAGGGTGGTGCGCCAGGCGTCCGGGGTGCGGTCGGCGCTGCCGGGGAAGTCCACCGAGAAGCTGGTGATCTTGCCCTGGCCGGCCCGCTCCCGGGCGATCGCGGCCAGCGCGGTGATGGCGCTGGAGTCCACCCCGCCGGACAGCAGGGTGCAGAGCGGCACATCGCTCAGCAACTGCCGCTCCACCGCGTCCGCCAGCAGCTCCCTGACCGTCGCCCGGGTGCGCTCCGGAGAGTCCTCGTG